>JAWOGX010000161.1:0-3618 GCA_046496455.1 Bacteroidales bacterium
GTAGATGTTGATCGGAGGGTTTCTTCAGGTAAGTTATTCCTGAAATAGGAGGTCATTTTTTATTGAAGAGCGTCATCGTCCGCTCCGCCCCGATGGTCACATAGCTGATCACCATGTCGGCAGCCACTTTCATCCTTTCACTGATGGCAGGCAGTTCCTCCTCTTCCCATGGACTGAGCACATAATTCGCCTGGTAACCCCGCACAAACTGATCTCCGATGCCAAACCTGATCCGGGCAAACTCTTCCGTACCCAAAACGGCAATGATATCTTCCAGCCCGTTATGACTGCCTGCTCCTCCCTTTTTCTTCAGCCTTAATTCACCGGGGGGCAATGCCAGGTCATCAACGATCACCAGCAGGTTCTCAACCGCGATCTTCTCCTTTTCCAGCCAGTACCTTACGGCCTTGCCACTGAGATTCATAAAGGTTGTGGGCTTGATCAGCACCAGCTCACGCCCTTTGAAGCGGATCCTCGTGTGCCACGCATATCTGCCGCTCTCAAAAACCGCATCCTTCTTTGCTGCAACCTGTTCAACAATGTCGAAGCCGGCATTGTGCCTGGTTCCCGCATATTGAGGGCCAATATTCCCTAACCCAGCTATCAGGTATTTCATCGAAACAAAATATTTATTCATTCAAACGAAAACCTCCATGCCTCAGATCAACCGACTCGCAGGTCATCAATCAGGAGCACGGAGGCTTCCATTCCTTTCAGGAGTGCCGGCTATTCTTCGGCTTCGGGAGCTTCAGTGCCCGCCACTTCCGCTTCTTCTTCATCAGCTGCCACAACACCACGTGCAGTCTTCACATTCACGATGGTGTTATACGGATTGCTCATAATGGTAACGTCGGGTATTGAAATATCCTTTACCTTGATGGCATGGCCGATGTTCAGATTGGTAACGTCCAGGGTAATGTTTTCAGGCATGAAACCCGGAAGGGCTTTTACAGGAAGCTTTCTCAGGCGTTGAACCAGCTTGCCGCCGCGAAGAACACCCTTGGCGGTGCCGGTCGTGTGAACCGGAATGTCGAGCTTTATTTCGCGATCGTCGTGCAGTTCAAGAAAATCTGCGTGGAGAATCTTGTCGGATACCGGATGGTACTGGATGTCCTGCAAGATTGCCTTGAAGCTTTTTTCGCCAAGGTCAATCTCGACAAACATCACTTCAGGAGTAAATACAATGGGGATAAACTGCTTCTCCTCTGTGGAAAAATGCACCTGTTCTTTACCTCCATAAAGCACACAGGGGACACGCCCCTCCTTGCGCTGCGATTTTGCGTCTTTTTTCCCTACGTTCTCCCTTAGAGAACCGCTCAATTTGACTGTTTTCATTGTAAATGATTTTGTTGATAAAAAATAACCCCCAACATTTTCAATTGGGGGTGCAAAGATAAGCAGTTTATTCGATTACAAAAGGGTAGAAAACTCAAAATGTGTACTGATTGACTCGTAGTTGTGCACCCTGCCAATGACATCGGCAAAAAGATCGGCCGTAGAGAGGACGGTAATCTTATCAAGGTGCCCTTTCAAAGGGATTGTATCGGTAACAATCACTTCGCAAAGTGGTGAATTCCCCAGCATTTCATAGGCTTTGCCAGACAGGATCGGATGGGTGCAGGCGCACCTGACACTGCTTGCCCCCTCTTCCATCATCATCTCTGCTGCCTTGGTGATCGTCCCCCCGGTATCAATGATATCATCGATGATCACAATGTCTTTGTCCTTTACGTCACCGATCAGGGTCATTTTTTCGATCACATTGGCTTTTGCCCTTTGTTTAAAGCAGATGACCAGTTCACTGTTCAGGAATTTTGCATAAGAAGCGGCCCGCTTGGTGCCCCCGGTATCCGGGGAAGCCATGGTAAGGTTGGGCAGGTTGAGCTTCTGGAGGTAAGGGATGATGATTGACGAGGCATACATATGATCCACAGGAAGGTCAAAGAAACCCTGAATCTGGTCGGAGTGCAGATCCATGGTGATGATCCTGTTAACCCCGGCGGCCGTCAGCAGGTTTGCCGTAAGCTTCGCACCGATTGAGACACGTGGCTTGTCCTTCCGGTCCTGGCGGGCAAAACCGTAATAGGGGATCACGGCTACAATGCTCTTGGCAGAAGCACGCTTTGCTGCATCAATCATCAGCAACAATTCAAAGAGATTGTCGGATGGGGCAAAGGTTGACTGGATGATGAAAAGTTCATTTCCCCTTACCGTCTCCTCAAATGAGGGCTGAAATTCCCCGTCGCTGAATTGGGAAACTTTGACGTTCCCAAGCTTTTTGCCATAAGAGGCTGCAATCTTTTCAGCCAGGTATGTGCTGGCCTGCCCCGAAAATATATTCACTACTGATGCCATAAAGAGTTGATTTAGTACGGTTCCTGTCTCGTGAATTTGGTGCAGCAAGTTATAAAAATTTGATGAACCTGAATGCATGGATATCTTAAGGCAGCGTGCGGTGATCAATATTTGCATTTGTCTGCAATGTTTTTTATGTTTAATTAAAAATAAATTAACTTAAACAAAAACATTGACAGAAAGCAATTTACAGGAATATTTAATCATAACTGTTTAATAAAACATAAAATAAATTAAACAAAATCTCTTTTGCTGTGTTTCATTTAAAACTTTAAAACATCAAGCCATGAAAAAAAGATTCTCCTTACATTCCGTCTTCGCAGGAATTGCGTTGGTTGCTATTTCCATAGTGGCCTTCGGAAATGTCTCCGCACAGCAGA
This sequence comes from Bacteroidales bacterium, assembly GCA_046496455.1. GTDB lineage: Bacteria > Bacteroidota > Bacteroidia > Bacteroidales > SKPS01 > SKPS01. Next base: position 2,736 of record JAWOGX010000161.1, read on the forward strand.
ACCCAACTGGACCTGACAGCACAAACACTGCACGTATTCAGGTTATTCACAACAGCGCCGATGCCGCCGCCGCGGTGGTTGACGTTTGGGTAAATTCGACCAAACTCATTCCCAATTTCAGCTTCCGCACGGCATCACCTTTTATTGATGCTCCGGCAGGGGTGCTTCTCAACATCAGTATAGCTCCTCCAAACAGCACCAGCTGGACCCAGGCATTGTATGTCAAGCAAGTCTCACTGACTGCGAATCAAACTTACATTGCTGTGGCGAATGGCATTGTCAGTACGTCAGGATACACCCCTTCACCTACCTTCAATCTGGGTGTTTATCCTATTGGGCGTGAAGTCGCCTCACAATCCGGAAACACCGACATTCTGGTGGTGCACGGATCCACCGATGCCCCGGTAGTGGATATCAAAGCCGGTAATACCACACTGGTCAACAATCTGGCCTATGGGATGATCGATGGCTATCTGGAGGTTCCCACCAATGACCTGGTGCTTGACATTGCAGATGAACCAGGCGCCAATGTGTTAATGCAGTATTCCGCACCCCTGGCAACCCTGGGACTTCAGGACAGCGCGTTGACCGTGGTGGCCTCCGGCTTCCTGAACCCTGCAGCAAACAGCAACAGTGCCAACACTTTTGGTTTGTGGGTGGCGCTTCCCTCCGGTGGAAACCTGATTCCCCTGCCTCTTTATACTCCGCCAACTGCAACCGCCCGTCTCCAGGTGATCCACAACAGCGCCGATGCCGCAGCTGCCGTGGTTGACGTTTGGGTTGGAGGCACCAAATTGCTTCCGAACTTTGCCTTCCGCACCGCTTCCCCCTTTGTGGATGCTCCGGCAGGTGTTCAGTTGGATGTGGTCATTGCCCCCGCCAA
>JAWOGX010000185.1:0-3841 GCA_046496455.1 Bacteroidales bacterium
CGAATACTTTAATATCCATACCGGCAAACTCAGCTGGATCGCTTATGCCCCGGTTCCGATAAACAACTGGTCTGTGGGTATTGTGTTTCCCGTGGATGAGTTGATGGCGGATGTAAACAATCTTTACCTGAATCTTATCGTGCTGGTTTTTGGCGGATTGATTTTCATATTTTTAGTGATCGTTTTTATCTCAAGGTCGGTTACACGGCCTCTTCGCAGGCTTACAGAGGCAGCAGGCAACTTTGCCAGGGGGGATTTTGATGTGCCTCTCCCGGCAATAAGGTCAAAGAACGAGATAGGAAAGCTCAATACTTCATTTATTTACATGCAGAAGACGCTGGCTTCCACCCTGTCGGACCTGAGGGTGGCGTCCGAAAACCTGAGGATCACCAATGAGAAACTGGAGGAATATAACAGGACCCTCGAACAGAAGGTCGAAGCAAGGACTGCTGAACTGAAGGAGAAAAACAAGGAGCTGGACGCTTCCTTCCAGAACATCAGAATCCTCAATGAGATAGGACGGGAAATTACCTCGACCCTCAATCTGGAGGTTATTCAGGCTAAGGTGCATAAGCATGTGAACTCGTTGCTTGATGCTACCGGGTTCCTGATTATGATTTATGATCAGAAAAAGAAAATGCTGGATTGCAGGTTTGCCGTTGAAAACGGGGAAAGGCTGCAGTCGTTCGGGGTGCCGATGAAGGAGACCAACCGCTTCCCTGTCTGGTGCGTGAACAATGCCGCGCCTGTTTTCATGAATGATGTGGAAAATGAATACCAGCGTTATGTGCCTGACCGTCCTGCCCCCAAAGCTGGTAAGCCGGTCTCTTCACTGATTTACATTCCGTTGATGATCGAAGGGCGGGTGCTCGGGGTAATATCAACCCAGAGTTATGAAAAGAACGCCTACAGTGAGTATCAGTTCGATATGCTGAACAACCTGGCCAACTTTATTGCGATTGCTTTCGACAATGCCTTTTCCTACGAAAAGATCAACAAGGCCAACAGTGACCTGAAAGCAGCCCAGGCACAACTGGTCCAGTCGGAAAAAATGGCGTCGCTGGGGCAGCTCACTGCCGGCATTGCCCATGAGATCAAAAACCCGCTCAATTTTGTCAACAACTTCGCGGAACTATCCATCGACCTGGCCCGGGAGCTTGAGGAGGAGGTGGAAAAACTGTCGGATAACCTTGAAGAGAAAGATGTTGATTTTCTCAGGGAAATGATCGGGGATATCAGGATGAACATCCGGCGTATTAATGATCATGGCAAGCGTGCTGACAGCATTGTGAGGGGGATGTTGCTCCATTCAAGAGGTCAGTCGGGTGAAATGCAGCCCACCGATATCAACGCGTTGCTGGCTGAGTATGTAAACCTTGGATATCATGGGATGCGGGCACAGGATCCGAATTTCAACATAAAAATTGAATCGGATTATGATAAGTCCATCGGGTTGATCAATGTGGTCCCGCAGAATCTCAGCAGGGTGTTCCTGAACATCATCAACAACGCCTGTTATGCCACGCATGAAAAGAAAAAGCAGCTGAAAGATGCCTACTTCCCGGTGTTGTCTGTCAGCACGAAGAACAAACCCGAAACGGTCGAGATCCATATCCGTGACAACGGGAAAGGCATCCCGCGGGAGGTTCTTGAAAAAGTGTTCAACCCGTTTTTCACCACCAAGCCGCCGGGACAGGGCACCGGACTTGGGCTTTCCCTGAGCTATGACATTGTCGTCCAGGAACACAAAGGAACCCTGAAGGTGGAATCCACTGAGGGTGAATACGCTGAGTTCCTCATTGATATTCCAAAGAATCTTTAATCGATAGAGAAGCAACAAAACTTTACAAGTGATGGAAAAACCCGGTGAAGCATATGATAAAGTAAAAATTATGGTGGTGGACGATGAAGTGGACCTTGAGCCGCTGATAAGGCAGAAATTCAGGCAACAAATCCGAAACAACGAGTATGATATGGTATTTGCGCACAATGGGCTTGAAGCGCTTGCCATGCTGATTGAATACCCGGACATAGGGATCATTTTGTCGGACATCAATATGCCGGAGATGGACGGGCTCACGTTGTTGATGAAGTTGAAGGAGCTGAAGAATCCATCACTGAAGACGGTGATTGTTTCAGCATATGGCGATATGGACAACATCCGGACAGCCATGAACCGGGGCGCTTTTGATTTCCTGACCAAACCCATCAATTTTGAAGACCTGGAGATCACCATTCAAAAGACGATGAATGAGATCATCCTTCAGCGAAAAGCTTTGAGGGAACATGACCAGCTCATATCCATTCAGAGCGATCTTAATGTAGCCAGGGAGATTCAGCAGGGGATCCTGCCCCAGGTGTTCCCGCCGTTCCCCGGGCGCAGCGACTTCGACATTTATGCGACCATGGTGGCTGCCAAAGAGGTGGGGGGGGATTTCTACGATTTTTTTATGATCGACAATGACCGTCTCGGCATCGTAATCGGAGACGTATCGGGGAAGGGCATCCCGGCGGCCATTTTCATGGCTGTGAGCAGGACCCTGATCCGTGCCACCGGGCTCAAGGGCGCTCTGCCGGGTGAATGCCTTCATTATGTGAATAACCTCCTTTGCAATGAAAGCGTATCGGGTATGTTTGTCACCGTATTTTACGGCATACTGGACCTGCAGACCGGCGAACTTGAGTATGCCAACGCCGGCCACAATCCCCCTTACCTCGCAGGCAGCGACCAAAACATTGAGGTGCTTCCTTCGGCAGGCAACACCATAGTGGGATTTTTCGAAGACCTGGCCTATGACACGCAGCGGGTGGTGCTAAAACCAAACCAGAGTGTGTTGTTATACACCGACGGGATTACCGAAGCCTTTAACCGGAAGGAAGAAATATACGGGGAAGAACGATTCGGGCATCTTCTCCGCTCTTTGCCCCCTGCAGGGGTAAAGGCCACAGTGGAAGCCATCGTGGAGGATGTAAAACAGTTTGCCGCCGGAGCCCCCCAGTCTGACGACATCACCATGCTGTTGCTAAGGTATAATGGGAAGTCGCATTGAACTTCAGCACCTGAAGATGGCAAGGTCCGGATAAATGCCTCTTTGCCCGCAGATTTCGCTGATCACCGCAGGCCACGCCGGGGCGTGGCGCGCTGGCAGGAGTATTCATCCAAAAAGCGTCCGGCACCTCGACCTTTTATTTTTTGCTCCAATGCTCTCGCTTCAACCAATGAAAGTGCATCACTTAAAAACACCCGTGTCCATGGGCCCTTTCCCCTGGTTGCCTTGGTTTGACCAGAATTATGCTCCGCCAATCTTCTTTCCGGATCAGCAGAGCTTCCGGTATAATAACTACCGGATCTGAGACTCCTGATAATATAAACGAAACAAATATCTTCCATAAACAAAGAAAAGCCCGTGATGAAACACGGGCTTAATCAAGTCGGGATGAGAGGATTCGAACCTCCGGCCTCTTCGTCCCGAACGAAGCGCGCTACCGGGCTGCGCTACATCCCGAACTATGAATTTGAGGGAACAAAGTTATAAATTTTTTGTTCCTTTGATATTCAAAAAACAACTATTTCCAAATGAAATATGTCGGTCCGCACGTGAGCGCTTCAGGCGGTGTCGAAAACGCTGTCTTAAATGCTGTAAATCTGAACGCCAATGCATTCGCATTATTTACGAAGAATCAGAAACAATGGTACGCCAAGCCGCTGGAGAAGGAGACGATTAAAAAGTTTCGCGATCTCTGTGAACAACACGACTTTAAACCCTTTCAGATCTTGCCTCATGATAGCTACCTGATCAATCTCGGGCATCCTGAAAAGGAAGGTCTGGAAAAATCAAGG
>JAWOGX010000195.1:0-2729 GCA_046496455.1 Bacteroidales bacterium
TCCAGGGAGGCCTGGATCTCCGCAAGCACATTGAGGACTTTGGCGAGACGCTCCGGTTCGTTCCCTGCCCAGTCCTTTTGCGGGGCAAGGCGGATCCTGGCACCGTTTGCCCCACCCCTGTAGTCAGAATAACGGAAAGTTCTTGCACTGTCCCAGGCGGTGTTGATGAGCTCGGTTCGGGTGAGGCCGGAATGGAGAAGTTTATCTTTCAAGGCCTCAATTTCTGCATCAGACAAAGTGTAATTCACGGCCGGGACAGGATCCTGCCAGATCAGGTCTTCTTTTGGAACATCCGGTCCCAGGTAGCGGCTTTTCGGCCCGAGGTCACGATGAGTCAGTTTGAACCATGCCCTGGCAAAGGTTTGTGCGAAATATTCCGGGTCTTGGTAAAACCTTTCTGATATTTTCCGGTATTCGGGGTCCACTTTCATGGCCATATCCGCATCGGTCATCATCGGGTTCTGCCGCACTCCTGGTCTGTGGGCATCAAAAGGCTTGTCCTCTTCCTTTATGTTGACAGGTTCCCATTGCCAGGCCCCGGCAGGACTCTTTCTGAGCTCCCAGTCGTAGGTGAGGAGCAGATAAAAGTAATCGTGATTCCATCTGTGCGGGTTGGTTGTCCAGGCTCCCTCAAGGCCGCTGGTTACGGTGTCTTCTGCATTCCCTTTTCCGGTAGGGTTCATCCATCCAAAACCCTGATGCTCAATATCAGCACCTTCAGGTGCAGGTCCCAGTAACGATGCGTCGCCATGGCCGTGTGTTTTGCCCACCGTGTGCCCGCCTGCTGTCAGTGCCACCGTCTCTTCGTCATTCATGGCCATCCGTGCGAAGGTCATCCGGACATCCTGTGCTGTACGCAATGGGTCCGGTTTGCCGTCAACACCCTCAGGGTTTACATAGATCAATCCCATCTGAACTGCCGCCAAAGGGTTTTCAAGCGATTCGCGATTCTGATCATCGGTATAGCGGCTCTTCGTTGGGGCCAGCCACTCTTTCTCCGCACCCCAGTAAATATCCTTCTCGGGGTGCCAGATGTCTGCACGTCCGCCTGCAAATCCAAAGGTCTTGAAACCCATCGACTCATAAGCCATGTTGCCGGCAAGGATGAACAGGTCTGCCCAGGAAATCCTGGTTCCGTATTTCTTCTTAATGGGCCAGAGAAGCCTGCGCGCTTTATCGAGGTTCACATTATCCGGCCAGCTGTTCAGGGGTGCAAACCGCTGGTTCCCGGTGTTGCTCCCTCCGCGGCCGTCAGCAATTCTGTAGGTTCCCGCTGAGTGCCAGGCCATCCGTATCATCAGGCCACCATAATGGCCCCAGTCAGCAGGCCACCACTCCTGGCTCTCTGTCATCAGCGCCTTCAGGTCATTTTTCAACGCTTCAAAATCAAGCTTTTTGAATTCCTCAGCGTAATTAAAATCCTCTCCCAAAGGATTGGTCTTTGTGTCGTGTTGATGCAAGATGTCGAGGTTCAGTGCATTGGGCCACCAATTCATGACCGAATCACTTGCTTCTGTGTTGGCTCCGTGCATAACGGGGCATTTCCCTTTCTTCTGATTGTCCATGGTTATCTGATTTTGTTGTTAAATTCAATGGTTGTTGTTTTGATGGGATTATATTCCATCAACATGCAAATGGTGCTTATACGAAGCACAGTATTGCCTGACTTAAATGTTAGCTTCTCTTTGGTCCATTCCTGGAGTTCATCCGGTTCGTTAATGAGCTCAAGATACTCTTTTTCGTTGAGGCTTAGTAAGCGTGAGCAGCCCCAAAGATATCCAAAATTCATTACAGCCCCAAAAGGTTATGATTTTTTTACACCGATGAATCTGCAGCCAACTTTGTCATCTTGTGGTGAGAAAATAACGCTCAGGGGACCCGGGTGATGAGGGCTTACAATTCCTGCATCACGAGATAGGTCATATAAAGGGCGTAAAACCCGAAAAGCAACCCGGCCTCCCAACGGTCAAGTTTTTTCCGGTGCCCGGACAGCATGAAGAGAAGCAGGAAACTGGTTCCACCAATCAGGATAAATATCTCAGTATTGAATTTTGGGTTGTAGGCACCGGGATTGATCAGGGTACTGATGGCAAAAACCAGAAGGATATTAAAGATGTTGGAACCGATCACGTTTCCAACAGCAATATCGCTGTTTTTCTTGAATGCGGCGACTACTGAAGTCACAAGTTCGGGCAGTGAGGTGCCGGCTGCCACAATCGTCAGACCGATGATCTTTTCACTCACCCCTAAACTCTCTGCGATGCTGATACTGTTGTTTACCACCAGCCTTCCACCAATAACCAGCCCCGCTATTCCGGCAATGATCAGGCCCCAGATCCTGGTGGGCGATGCAGTGGGTATGGTCGGTATCGCCGTAGGTATTTCCCTGTCCTTTTTCATCTGGATATATGCATAATAGAGAAACAACAGGAACAGTGAAAGCATGATCACTCCATCAACCCTGCTTGTGAAACGCTGCTCCGGAAATGTGTAATCATTCAGCAGGAGAAGCAGTATTACGGTGGCCAGCAGGGAAATGGGGATCTGTTTCCATGCCGTGGACGATTGGATGGTGATGGGAAGTATTAATCCGGACAAGCCAAGAATGATAAACAGATTGAAGTTGTTGCTGCCGATGATGTTGCCGAGTACGATATCGGGGTGCTCCTGTACCGAGGCGATAATATTCACGACCAGTTCAGGGGCAGAGGTGCCTAAAGCAACGATGG
>JAWOGX010000306.1:0-10069 GCA_046496455.1 Bacteroidales bacterium
TCTATCTCATTTCAGGAAATGCTTTAAACGTGAATTTGGTGTTAATGCTACCGAATACGTGTTAAAATTCTATGCACTATGGCGGAAGCCTCCTCAATCTTGCGGAGGTTCTTCACGGCAAACAACGGAAGAGTGTGGTTGCTGATCCGGATGACCTGTTGTTTGCCGGATTGGATCCGGAGATACTCACAGGGCACTACCACAGCTGGGTGCCTGACCCGGACACGATGCCCCTGTCGCTGATGGTTACTGCCCGCGACCAGGATGGACACATCATGGCAGCAAGACACCGCACTGATGCGGTTACCGGAGTACAGTTTCACCCGGAATCCATCCTTACCCCCGATGGGTTTACGATCATCCGGAACTGGGTTGGATCACTCACGGCAAACCAGAATAAATACAAAACAGATAATCAGATATGATGCATACCAGGTTTAAGACTTCACAGGGAATGATCCCGGCAGCCGCATCATTGCTGGCCCTGATGCTGATGATGAATGGCTGTGTCCGGAAACAGGATAACCTGCCTCTGCAGGATGTGCTCCCGGATTCTGTAATGGTGCAGATGCTCACCGATATGTTCCTGGCTGAAGGGGTGATGATACAGCTGGAGTATCTTCAGGCCAAGGAATCCCGTGACGCAGTGCCATATTATGCTGAAATCTACAAAAAATACGATACCAACCGGGAGACTTTCACCACCAGCATGGAGTTTTATGCACAAGATCCTGAACGCCTCGACCGGATCTATGACATGGTTGTTCAGAAACTTGCTGTGCTTCAGGACGAACAGCGGAAGGAGTAATCAGTTGAGAGTCGAGAGTTGAGAGTCGAGAGTTGAGAGTCGAGAGTTGAGAGTTGAGAGTCGAGAGTTGAGAGTCGGGAGTCAGTGTTTGAGGGACTCTCGACTGATGACTCTCGACTGATGACTCACCGGTGCCTGAGGTTCTCGAAGGCACCGTAATGGAGAGTGGAGAGAAATTGTGTTATTGTTTGGTGAATGTCGCGGTAACATTATCGATATCGGCGCCATCATTGACTGTATAAGTCCAGTCGATTTTGCTCTTTGAGGACAGGGTTCCTTTTCCTTTCACAGTATGATTGCAAACAAGCTGCTCAGGAACAGTGAGTGAGGTATTGGTGGCGATGGCGTAGGTTTCGATCTCAAGTCCGAAATGGTAAAAATTTTTGATCAGCACCTGTGTAGAATTGCCGGGGTCATAGATAATGGAGACATTGTAATTGTTGGTGCCGTAGAGTGAACTGACTTCATTGACGGTCCAGTTTCCGGTATAATTATCCCTTGGGTCTGTAGGGTCCGGATCTTCAATGAGTTCACAGGACCATGCCAACATAAGGATGATGGAGGCGAGCAGGAGAGCGAAGTTCTTTTTCATGGCAGTTTTAGGTAAAAGGTGCGTCAAAATGCAATGATTATGCCAGTGCATCGATTATCGAGTCATCAACCAGGTTGGGAAGTGTAACTTTGAGGCCGGGGTTGTTTTCCATTGCTCTTTTTATGGCGAAGACGGCCCCTTCATTGCGGGCCCATGAACGACGGGCGATGCCGTTGTTCACATCCCAGAAGAGCATCATCCTAAGCCTCCTGTCGGCATCATCGGAGCCATCGAGGACCATACCGAAGCCGCCATTGATCACCTCGCCCCAACCTACACCGCCACCGTTGTGGATGGAGACCCAGGTGGCACCCCGGAAAGCATCACCGATTACGTTATGGATGGCCATATCTGCAGTAAACTGTGACCCGTCGTAGATGTTGGAGGTTTCACGAAACGGGGAATCGGTGCCGGAGACATCATGATGATCACGTCCAAGAACAATCGGTGCGCTGATCGCTCCGTCATGTATTGCTTTGTTGAATGCCTCTGCGATGCGGGTTCGTCCTTCTGCATCTGCATAGAGGATCCGTGCCTGCGAGCCTACCACCAGCCTGTTCTTCCGTGCTTCACGGATCCATTGGATGTTATCCTGCATCTGCTGCATGATCTCGCCAGGCGCATTGGCTGCGAGCCTTTCCAGTACTTCCATCGCGATATTGTCGCTCACTGCGAGATCTTTAGGGTCATTTGAAGTGCATACCCAGCGGAAAGGACCGAACCCGTAGTCGAAACACATCGGACCCATAATGTCCTGGACATAACTCGGATATCGGAAAGAACCGTCTTTGCCAAGGATGTCGGCGCCGGCACGGCTTGATTCAAGCAGAAATGCATTCCCATAGTCGAAAAAATACATACCGTTGGCAGTCACTGCATTGACAGCTGCCACATGCCTGCGCAGGGAGTTGTACACAGCCTCTTTGAATGCCACCGGATCGGAGGCCATAATCTTTACTGATTCTTCATAGCTCAGTCCTGCCGGATAATAGCCGCCGGCGAAGGGGTTATGCAGTGAGGTCTGGTCTGATCCGAGATGCACGATGATCCGGCGTTCAGCAAGACGCTCCCATAGGTCTACCACATTGCCGAGGTAAGCAATCGAGCGGGGCTTCCGTTGTTCCATATGCTTCAGGGCTGTGTCGATGGCCAGGTCAACATCTTCGGTCACTTCGTCCACCCAGCCCTGTTCATACCTTTTATAGGCTGCCTTGGGGTTGATCTCAGCCGTGATGCTGACTACCCCTGCGATGTTGGCGGCTTTGGGCTGGGCACCGCTCATCCCGCCGAGACCGGAGGTGACGAAGAGTTTCATGGAGCCCGCTGCATAACGGTTTGCTATCATCCTGGCGGCATTCATAACCGTGATGGTGGTGCCATGCACAATACCCTGCGGACCGATGTACATAAAGGAACCCGCTGTCATCTGTCCGTACTGCGTCACTCCCAAAGCATTAAATCGCTCCCAGTCGTCAGGTTTTGAGTAATTTGGGATCATCATCCCATTGGTCACAACCACCCTGGGAGCATCTTTATGAGAAGGGAAGAGCCCCATCGGGTGTCCTGAGTACAGCACCAGCGTCTGCTCATCGGTCATGGTGGCCAGGTATTGCATGGTAAGGAGGTATTGAGCCCAGTTCTGGAAGACGGCTCCGTTGCCCCCGTAGGTGATCAGCTCGTGGGGGTGCTGTGCCACTGCGTGGTCGAGGTTGTTGCTCAGCATCAGCATGATGGCTGCCGCTTGCTTTGATTTATGGGGGAAAGCATCGATATTCCTGGCAGAAATGGTGTAGTCGGGGCGGAACCGGTGCATGTAAATGCGACCATAGGCGTCAAGTTCTTGAAGAAACTCCGGGGCCAGTATGCTGTGATGTGCAGGTTGGAAATACCGGAGGGCATTGCGCAGGGCAAGCTTCCGTTCAGCCGGGGTCAGTATCTCTTTGCGTTTTGGGGCGTGGTTGATGGCCGGGTTGTGGGGCTTCGGCTCCGGAAGGTTCTCCGGGATGCCTGCCAGAACAGCCTGACGGAATGGTTGAAGATCGTTCATGGGGTTCCTGTTTTGCACTGCAAAAATAAGGTTAATATGACTAACCGGCAACAATTACCCATGGGGGCGGGAAGGGCAAATCATTTTGGGGCTTTGTGCAAAAGCCAGATACCGAGTGCCAGGTAAATGGCATTGGGGACCCAGACGGCTACGCCCGGTTGCAGGTTTCCGTTGGTGGCAAATGTCTCCGAGAATTTCATAAACAGAATGTAACTGAAGCTTGCAAGAAGCCCCATGGCAATATGAAAACCGATGCCACCCCGAACTTTTCGGCTGGACAGGCTTACGCCAATCAGGGTAAGGATGACTGTGGCAAACGGGTATGCCAGGCGTTTGTGCTTCTCCACCTCATAGTAAAGGATATTTTCAGTGCCACGGATTTTGCTGTTTGAAATGAATTGCCTTAATTGTCTGTATCCCATGTAGTCCACGGTGATGACCCTGGTGGTGAGGTCATCGGGGCCTACCGACAATATGGTATCTATGAGGTGCCCGGTCTCCAGGCTCTCTTTCCTGCCGTCAATTTTTCTGAACGAATACTGCTCGAAGTGCCAGGAGCCTTTGACAGAATCCCACTTCAGGTATTCTGCTGTCAGTACCTGTTTCACTTCGCCATCTTCAATGCGGCTCAGGGTCGCCTTATAACCCGACTTCGAAAATGGGTCGAAGTTTTGCACGGAGATAAACTCCCCGGGGGCGATCTGGAAATGCATATAGCTCTCATAAACAGGCTTGTGCTTTCCCATATAAACCATTTCGAAGTCCATTCTTACTTTGTTCGCCCTGGGGATCACAAAGTTGCTGAGCGAAAAGGAGAGCATGCCCAACAACATGGCTGTACCGATGTAGGGGACTAGCAGCCTGCGAAAGCTGATGCCGGCGGCAAGCATGGCTATGATCTCAGTGTTGAAAGCAAGACGTGAAGTGAAGTATATCACCACGATAAAGGTGATGAGCCCAATGAACATATTGAGCATGAAAGGGATGAAATTGAGGTAGTAGTCCAGGAAGACCGCTGAAAACGGAACGCTGTTCTCCAGGAAGTCATCGATTTTTTCGGAGATGTCAAAAATCACAATGATCATGGTGAGGAGCACATTCATAAAAATAAATGTGGAGAGGAATTTCCTGATGATATAGCGGTCGATCTGTTTCATCAGAGCCTCCTGCTTAGTTTTTCAACCATGCTGTTTTTCCATGAAGCAAACCCCCCGGCGAGGATCTTGTCCCGGGCTTCCTCCATCAGGCGGAGGTAAAAGGAAATATTGTGCAAAGTAGCAATCATGGGGCCTGCCATTTCACCGGATATGAAGAGATGCCTGAGGTAGCTGCGTGAATGGGCCAGGTCGGCCGGTACAGCGCCTTCGGGGTCGATGGGGCTGAAGTCTTTTTTCCACTTCTGGTTTCTGATATTGATAATCCCTTCACGGGTGAAGAGCATTCCGTTTCGGGCGTTGCGCGTGGGCATCACACAGTCGAACATATCTATGCCGAGGGCAATGCATTCCAGCAGGTTAACGGGTGTTCCGACTCCCATGAGGTAACGAGGTTTGTCTGCAGGCACGATTTTGCAGACAAGTTCGGTGATTTCGTACATGAGCGGTGCCGGTTCGCCTACCGATAAACCTCCGATGGCGTTCCCTTCCGCGTTGGTTCCGGCAACGAATTCGGCGCTCCGTTTTCTGAGTTCAGGATAGACACTCCCCTGGATGATCGGGAACAGGGTCTGAGGATGGCCGTACAGGGGTTCGTGAGATTCAAAGTCTGCAATGCAACGTGTAAGCCAGCGGTGGGTCATCTCCATCGAATCACGGGCATACCGTTCATCGCAAGGGTAGGGGGTGCACTCATCAAAAGCCATTACGATATCGGCACCGATCTTCCTCTGGATTTCCATCACGGATTCGGGAGAGAAGAGGTGCTTTGAACCATCAATATGTGAGCGGAACCAAACCCCCTCTTCCTTGATCTTCCTTTGCGCGGAAAGGGAATACACCTGGTATCCGCCACTGTCGGTAAGGATGGGGCGGTCCCATCCGTTGAAACGGTGCAAACCACCCGCTGCCTCAAGCACTTCGGTTCCTGGTCGCAAATACAGGTGGTAGGTGTTTCCGAGTATGATCCTGGCATTGAGCTGGTCTTTGAGGTCCTGCATATGCACAGCCTTGACAGCTCCGGCAGTGCCAACAGGCATGAATACCGGTGTCTGGATCTCCCCGTGGGATGTCCTGATCAACCCCGCCCTGGCTGATGAGCCAGGATCTTGTGCATGCAGTGTGAATTCCATTCGACAGTTTAACAGCCGCAAAAATAAGAAATCACGGGCACAATCAACGGGAATAAAGATATCAACATCCCGGCACCTTAAGCGTAATCTGATTATTTTTGCCCATGCATTTCCTGGAACCACTCATATCGGAATGGCAACTTCTTGTTGCCGGGCCGCAGACCCTGCACACCATCCTCTTCTGGATCTTTGCCGTTGCACTGCTCGTCCAGCTTCTTTATTACTGGACCACATTTGTGAGACTTGCCGCTCATAAACCTAAACCGCTCTCCCTCCTGAAACCAAAGGAGCCTGTTTCTGTCATCATCGCTGCACGGGATGAATACCTCAATCTTTATGAAAATCTCCCGGCTGTTCTGGAGCAGGATTACCCCGATTTTGAAGTGATTGTGGTGAATAACGAATCCACCGATGACTCTGCCACACTGCTGAAAAACTTTCAGCTGCAGTATCCCCACCTTAAAGTGATCACCCTGGAAAGGAACCTGAACTTCTTTAAAGGGAAGAAGTTCCCCCTGGCACTTGGCATCCGGGCAGCAAAACATGATATTCTGATCTTTACCGATGCCGATTGCAAACCCGCATCCCCGGAATGGCTTAATCATATGCAAACCTGCTACGATCCTGAGACAGGCGTAGTGCTGGGGGTAGGGCAGTATCAAAGAAGAAAAGGGCTGCTGAATATGCTGATCAGGTACGAAACATTTTTTATCGCAGCGCAATACCTCTCCTTTGCCCTGGCCGGCATGCCGTATATGGGTGTGGGAAGAAATCTCTCTTACCGCAAATCAATATTCCTCAGGCAAAAAGGTTTCATTGCCCATTATAACGTATCTTCCGGTGATGACGACCTCTTTGTGAATGCAGCAGCCGGCACTACCGGGATCAGAATCCAGGTGCATCCCGATGCCCATACCTATTCAAGGCCCCCCTCTTCCCTCAAACGGTACTTTATTCAGAAACGGCGGCACCTGACTACCGGAAAGCATTACAAACCTGCCCACAAGTTTGTTCTGGGCCTGCTTGGTTTTTCACAGCTCCTGTTTTTTGCCATGCTCGCTGTTGTGCTTTCATTGCAGTATTTTCTGATTTTTCCCCTGGCAGGGCTGACGTTGCGCTGGATTACCCAGTGCATTATCCTGAAAAAATCGGCAAAAAAACTAAGGATAAAGTATTTATGCTTACTTTCGCCTTTAATCGAATTGTTTCTGATGATGTTCCAATTGACGGTTGCCACCGTTAACCTATTCAGCAAGCCGAAAAAATGGAAGTAAACGATCATCTCACCGAAAAAGCGCGCCGCGACATGGTACTTGTCATAAAGGCAAGGGACAACGGGGATCAGAGCGCTTATGCGGAGCTGATGAAGCACTACCGTGATACGGTTTACTATATGCTGCTGAAGATGACCAATAATCCGATTGATGCGGAGGATCTCACCATTGAAGCATTTGGAAAGGCATTCAGAAGCCTGAAACATTACAGCCCTGACTTTGCTTTCAGCACCTGGCTTTTTAAAATCGCTTCCAATAATTGCATTGATTATATCCGCAGAAGGAGGAAGATTTCGCTGTCTCTTGACAGCAGCCATGAGCTTGAGGATGGGACGGAAATGTATATCAGTGTGGCATCCAATGACCCTGATCCTGAGGAGGAGCTGATCCGGCAGCAGAAAATGCAGCTGATGCGTGAAGTGGTTGAAAAGTTAAAGCCACATTACCGGAAACTGATCACCTTGCGGTATTTTGATGAGCTATCCTATGAAGAACTTGCCGAGGAGCTCGACCTGCCGTTGGGCACGGTAAAAGCACAGCTTTTCAGGGCGCGTGAGTTGCTCTATAATTTCCTGAAAAGAAAAAGTGACCAGATTTAAATCTCTCCGTTCCGGCAGTTGAACTGCCTGGCGATCAGCCGTTGTTTTAGCCGGAGGGGCAGAATCTTCTCAAAGTAGTAACCGGCTTTTGCAGGAAATCCTGGCAGGATTAGCCATTTCCCCCTGAGCATTTGCCGTGTAACCAGCCGACCCACATAACCGGGATTCAGGGCGGTGGCACGCCCAATATACCCGGCCATCCTGATACGTTCTTTCACCTTTTCGTTGGTGTTGACCGGCCCCGGGCACATCAGGCTCACCTTAACCGTCGAACTGCGAAGTTCCTCCCGCAGCGCCCTGGAGAAGGAGTAAATAAAGTATTTGGTGGAAGCATAAACGGTTTTATACGGCATCGGAAAAAAAGAGGCAATACTTCCTACGTTGAGAATATGGCTTTCCGGCATGCGCTGCAGGTCGTCGAGCATCAGCCTGGTTAGTCCTACTACGTTCACCACATTGATCATCATCATGTTGTGGTAAAAATCGCGGTCGAACGTGCTGAACTTTCCAAGGCTGCCATATCCGGCATTGTTTACCAGTACAGATACATTGCATCCCAGGGATTTCACCCATTCGAAAACCTGCCTGTCGGCGTTCTGCAGGGTGAGGTCCACGCCCAGGTGGTGCACAACACAGCCATGAAGGTCCGCCAATGCTTTTGCTGATGCTTCCAGTTTATCATCGGGCAAGGCAACCAGCAACAGATTGTAGCCTTGTCCGGCCAGGGCATCTGCAATGGATTGTCCGATCCCTTCACTGCCCCCCGTAATCAGGGCATAAGGCGGGTTTGTTCTCACTTCCTGCATAAATCGAATGTTTTTATAATCTTTTCCACACCCTCTTCAAAGGGGGTGATGCGGTAACCGAGCTCCCGCTCTGCTTTGCGGCAGGAGAGGTTCCAGTCGTGATAGTACTTCCTGACCCACCCTGGTGTGATCAGCGGTGGGGTACCTGTAAGGGTGGCGAAAATCTTTGTAAGCGCTGCGGTGGTCAGCATCAGGGAGTTGGGAAAGGGAATCATTGTACGGGTGCACCCGGCAACCTTTCCGGCTCTTTGAAATAACTCCTTGTAAGACAGATTTTCACCTCCCAGGATATACCGTTGACGGTCAATTCCTTTCTCCATGGCCAGTATATGTCCCTGAACCACATCTTCCAGGAAAGCATAGTTGCCGCGCCCGTTACCATTGCCCGGCAGGAAATGCCACTTCCCCCTGAGATACTGCACCAGCAGCTTCGTTACGCTGTTGCTTTTGTTCAGCGGACCGGGCCCATAAAGCCTCGAGGGGTTCACGATCACGATTTCAATGGGGCCTTTGGGGAAGGCACATATCATTTCCTCCATCCTCGCCTTGCTCTCTTCATAATAAGTGAAGTAAGATGCAGGTGCCTGGCTCTCTTCATCAATGGTGCCATTGCCCGATGGACCGAGCACCCCGGCAGTGGAGGTGATCACCACTCTCCTTACCCCGGCTGCCGTGGCCAGTTGCAACACCCTGTGGGTGGCATCCACGTTGATTCTGGTGTAGTATCCGGAGTCCCGGCGCCAAACCCCGGTGTAGGCTGCAAGATGATAAACCTGTTCGCACCCCTCCATGGCCAATGTCAGTGCCCTTTCATCCTCTATGGTGCCGTGAAAGATTGTGATATTCGGATGTGACAGCCCGGCCGCTTTGGCAGCCGATCTGCAGAGGGCATGCACTTTTACTCCCTGATCCGCCAGATGCAGGGCAAGTTTACCGCCAATCAGTCCGGTTGCCCCGGTAACAAGTATGGTCATAGCCCCTTGATTTCTGCGAAGGATCCTGTTTTCTTCTGTATGTCAATCAAATCTTTTCTGTTTGTCTGAGTCTTTTCCATGCTTCATGATATGTTACCGCATCCATTTGAATGGGATCGGCAGCCGGTTCATTTTCCAGAACCAGTATTGCCTGATTTCTGCGCCAAAGGACCCGTAGAACCTGGCGAGACCCGGATCCATGGAACCTTCGAAATCAAGAATCAGGGGTGTGGAGGCAAACTCTTTGATCACATGGTCTATCAGGCGTGGCATGGCACCTGTTTCTCTTCCGTCGGGTGTGATCCCGGAAAAGATCATGATCGCATGTTTCAGGTCAAAGAAAAACACAGCTCCGGCAACAAGTTCGTTGGTGGCATTGTAAATGCCCCACGCCCTTGCCTGGCCCCGGTGTTCCAGTGAATGGTAAAGCCGCCTCAGACGCTGGTAGGTCTGATCGTTCCATCTGGGCAGCGTTGCGCCGCGATTTGCCCTGAAAATGCTGATAATCATATTGATATCAGGGTGAGGCGAGACTTGCAGGGCAGCATCTTCACTTTTTCGGAGGTTTCTTACCAGGTTCGATGCGTAGTGTCTGACAATCTGATCATAGCCAACAGAGAGGTCGAGCTCAAAGTTGTTCCGGGCAGTTGCATGGCCAAATGCCGGAAATGAGTCGCTGTTC
>JAWOGX010000318.1:0-8678 GCA_046496455.1 Bacteroidales bacterium
CAGCGATTCAAGGTATTCCACCTCCTCTTTGCTCAATGCAAGCCCCTCCCGGGTATTGTAGGCTGCAATGTCCTGTACCCAAATAACCGGTTCAGGCCTGCGGTTGATCAGGAAAAGATCCTGTCCCATCCCATGGTATATCGCTTCCAGCATCCGGTCAAAAGGGGCATCAGAAGAAGTGACACGTTCAAATTGTTCAATTCTGCTGATGCCTGAAATGCCCATATTCATGGTTATCTCTACCGCATTGGTGCTCCATGGGGTAACCATCTCCCTCCTTGGCCCTCGGAACTCACCGCTCAGATTGTCTGAACCGATTGCCTTTGCCTCACCAAACAACCAGCTAAGCTTCTCAATCTCCAGCTCGCGTAAATGGCTTTGGTGCTCGGCAGCAATCACCTCTCCACCCTTACCTGAAAAAAATGTAATCATATTCCTGTGTTTGCGGGGCAAAGATAGCAAAGATGACCCAATTAGCCGAAGGAAAGATGCTGCCCATGAATGACCGCGTCATTTGATGAAAAAAAACATTTTATCTTCGTACCGATTTAATTTTAGATGTAATTTGGCTCCCGAAAACAGGTCCGGTTTAGCCGAGTTATTAATCAAAACAAAAAAGAAGCATTTAACACGTTTACAGCATGGAAAGAGAGAATGACCTTGTACTTTTTCGGAATTACGGCGACCCGCTTATCGCACAGTTTCACAAAGCCCTGCTCGAACAGAATGGCATCCCCTGCATCATTAAAGACCTGGGATTTAATTTCCCTTCAGCTTTCTTTTCAGATGCCAATGCAGGAATCAAGCTCCTTGTCCGGAACCGTGATCTGAAAAGTGCTTTCGATCTGATGGCAGAGGATGATGAGGATGAAGATGAAGATTTTGATTTCGATACACCTGATGATGATGATCAGGCCGATGATCTTGATCTTGATATCGACTTTGATGATGACGATTTCGAGGAGGATGATTTCGAAGAAGATGACCTCAGGTTTGATGAAAAAGAAATCAATGAGGGTTTTGAACTTGATGAGGATTTCCCCGATGATTTTGATGAGGATTCCCTCTTCGATGATGAGGCTGAAGATTTCAGTTTTGAAGACGAGGAGGATGACGAATAGCCATCACCCGGCTGAGTCCATCTATACCATAAACAATCAACACCTGGGGACTATGATTCATCCTCAGGTGTTTTCTTTTCCCGTTTAATGGGGTGAAGGTCAGAAAGAATAGGATAAACCTATTGCAAGTACCTCTTTGAATTGTGTTCGGGGGCCGGTATTCCCATTGGAATCCGTAATCATGATGTCATCGTCATAGATCAGGTTCATGGTAATGGAGGTGACCAGGAACTTATTCACCTTCATCATGAGTATCGTTTCCATATTGATATCAATATTCTGCGGATTCTCAAGGTAATTGGAAAAGAGATCCAGTTTGGTGGACAGGTTTACATTTTTCATGATCTCTTTTGAATAGGCGATTTTGGTATAGCCTCCGAATTCCATCCTGAAATTATGTCCCGGTTCCACCCCGTATGCACCGGCCTGAGACAGACTGTCGTTGAAAACGAATGTTGATTTCCCGGTAATCGGAGAGATGAGGATGTAGAAAGCTTCGTTTTTGGACTTGTATTCCATTCCCAGTGATCCGAGAAGATATCCCGGGGACATCAGCCCTGAAATCAGTTTTGGATCGGTGTCTTTTTCATAAAGATACCCGTTGTCCATCTGTGTTTTGAAATTCAACATGCCGCTGTAGTGCCAGCGATTGATGGCCAGATAACCGAATTTGCTCAGGAAGTCAACCTTGTCATCCGATTTTCTCATGCCGAGTTCTACCGTCCTAATTACACCGTAACCAAGATCGAGGGTGTTTGACCAGTCTGCTTTCCCCTTGTTATATTTGCCAAATAGCTGGATCAGACCGGCAAGGGAATACGCATTGCCGCCACCCGCAGACCAGTTTATGAGTGACATCTGGCTGAAATTTATTGCTGAACGTCCGCCGTAACTCCAGGCAGGTGGAGGGAGTGGGGCAGGGGTGTCTGTTGTGATCAGATATCCTGGTTGGATATCTGTCGAAGAAGAAAACGATAATAGATTGTCCTGTCCGGATACCTGAAATCCCATAATCATGATCAATCCACAAATTAAAAAATACCTCTTACCTGTGTACATATCCATATTGTTTTTTGTGAAGATGCAAATCTAGGTTATGCAGTTTTGAATTCAAAGAACTCATACGCAATTTTTTCAGATGTTTAGAAAAAAAATATTATTAAATAACTGGTTAACAAACACATAAGATATTTTGTTTAATTCTGGCGGTTCTGTTTGGAACCTTCTTGTAAAAAAGTTGTTAATTTGCCATCGAAGTCTTTATGGGAGAATCATAACTTAATCACTCAATAAAATTTATGCGTATGGAAAATGTGATGATTTACCTTGTTCCATTAATAGGTTTGGTAGCTCTGGGCTTTACTGCTTTGCGTGCTTCCTGGGTCGGTCGTCAGGATGCCGGGAACGAAAAGATGAAGAAAATTGCAAAATTCATCTCTGATGGAGCAATGGCATTCATTAAGGCGGAATACAGGATTCTGACAATATTTGTATTACTGATCACCTTGTTGCTGATCTTTGTTGCTGACCCAAAGACATCCTCACCCTTGGTGGCACTCTCTTTTGTGCTTGGCGCCGGTAGCTCAGCACTCGCCGGTTTCATCGGCCTGCGCATTGCCACCAAGGCCAATGTCCGTACGGCCAATGCTGCCCGCTTCAGCCTGAACAGGGCACTCAAGGTGGCTTTCACGGGCGGCAGCGTAATGGGTATGAGTGTGGTTGGACTTGGAATGCTGGGATTGGGATTCCTCTTCATCCTTTATACGAATATTTTTGGCTATGAATCCGCATCGGTCATGAGCAGGGTACTTTCAGTCATTACAGGTTTCTCTTTTGGTGCTTCAACCATTGCCCTTTTCTCCAGGGTTGGTGGTGGCATCTTCACCAAAGCCGCTGATGTGGGAGCCGACCTTGTCGGAAAAGTTGAATCAGGCATTCCGGAAGACCATCCTCTCAATCCTGCAACCGTAGCTGACAACGTCGGCGACAATGTCGGTGATGTCGCAGGTATGGGAGCGGACCTTTTCGAGTCTTATGTAAGTTCCATCATTGCCGCAATGGTATTGGGTGCTTCCCTCATGATGGCTACCTATACCGATGCTTTTAATGGTCTCTCCCCGGTAATACTTCCGATGCTCCTCGCTGCTGCAGGGGTGCTCTCTTCCATTGCAGGTACTTTCTTTGTCAGGGTTAAAGAGGGTGGAAATCCTCAGAGCGCACTCAATATAGGCCAGCTTGTCGCTGCACTGGTCATGGTTATCCTCGCATGGTTCCTGATTACCAACGTTCTTCCAAAGGAGATCGTATTCAAAGACTTGCTCTACGGCGGCGTTGAACGTTCTATCACCTCTTTCAATGTATTCCTCTCTTCCATGATTGGACTTGCTGCCGGGCTGATCATCGGTTATTCTACCGAATATTTCACAGGACTAGGTTATCTGCCGGTTCGGATCATTGCAAAACAATCTACCTCGGGAAGTGCTACAAATATCATTTCCGGTCTCGGTATCGGCATGTTGTCCACCATCATACCCATTATCACCATTGCTGTGACCATTATGCTGGTGTTCAATCTCAGTGGTCTTTACGGAATTGCCATTGCAGCTGTGGGGATGCTCTCCAACCTTGGTATTCAGCTCTCTGTGGATGCGTATGGCCCCATTTCAGATAATGCCGGGGGGATTGCCGAGATGTCAGAACTGCCTCCTGAGGTGAGGCAAAAGACGGATAAACTCGATGCAGTGGGGAACACTACTGCGGCGATTGGAAAAGGCTTTGCAATCGGCTCTGCTGCACTGACTGCCCTGGCTCTCTTCGGAGCCTATATGACTGCTGCAGGGATTCAGTCCATCGACATATCCCACGCCGTGGTCATATCAACACTTTTTGTCGGTGCACTCCTGCCTTACATATTTTCAGCACTCACCATCAAAGCGGTGAGTGATGCCGCCCTGGCCATGATCGAAGAAGTGCGGCGGCAGTTCAACACCATTGAGCCTCTGAAGAAAGCTCTTGCCGTGATGAAGAAGAATGATCAGAAGCCGATCAAAGAATGGGATGCAGCAGATATTCAGGTATTGAATGATGCGGAAGGCACCCCGGACTATGGCCGGTGTGTGACCATCTCAACCCGGGCTGCCCTTCGTCACATGGTGCTTCCGGGTGTTCTGGCCGTAAGTTTCCCGGTGATCACAGGTTTATGGCTGGGGCCGGAAGCCCTTGGAGGTCTGCTTGCCGGGGTCACGGTTTCAGGAGTTCTGCTCGCCATTTTCCAATCCAACGCAGGTGGTGCATGGGATAATGCCAAGAAACTGATCGAAAGCGGATTTACCCACAACGGAGTTGAGTACAGGAAGGGCTCTGAAGCACACAAGGCTGCTGTCGTGGGTGATACTGTGGGTGATCCGCTGAAAGATACCTCCGGGCCTTCACTGAACATTCTGCTGAAACTTGTTTCTATCGTAGCCCTGGTGCTTGCCGCAACAGCATTTTAATTCTCACTCATCATGAATATGTTTAATCCCTGGCATACGATCTCAAGTGGACGGAAAGCCCCGAAAGTGGTCACAGGCATCGTGGAAATCCCAAAAGGTTCAAAAGGGAAATATGAACTCGACAAGGAGAGCGGCCTCCTGCGCCTCGACAGGGTGCTGTTCTCCTCTGTCCATTACCCTGGAAACTATGGGTTCATTCCCCGCACTTTCTGCGATGATAATGACCCGCTGGATATTTTGATACTCTCGCAAATCGATTTTCCTCCGCTCTGTATTATCGAATCAAGGGTCATCGGAGTGATGCGGATGATTGACAATGGCCAGGCAGATGACAAAATCATTGCCGTTGCAAAGGATGATATTTCAGTGAACCACATCAAGGAGATTGAACAGCTACCTCCCCATACAACGAGGGAGATCCAGCGTTTCTTCGAGGATTATACCAAACTTGAGAGCAAGGAAGTGCGGGTTGAGCACTTCCTCGGTCGCGAGGAGGCCTATAAGATTGTACAGGATAGCATTGTACTTTACCAGCAAACCTTTGGTGCCTGATCCGGTGATCCCTTTGGCGGCAGGATGGGGCGGTCAGTGAATGAATCCGATGTGATTTTTCAGGTAACTAACCAGCAGAATCCAGAATTTCCGGCAGTTCGGGATGCGGATCCGTTTTTCCATCAGGGCCGTGGCAGGTGTTTTCTGTATTTTGCGAAACAGTTTGAGGTAATAGGCGTAGGTGATATAAACCCCTAATCGTGCATCCCTCCTCAGCAAACGGATTCCCTCCAGGGCTGCATTAAAATCGTCCTGAATCTCTTTTTCCAGAAGCTGTTTCCTTTCCTGGTCGAAAACCGACATGTCCAGATCCGGGAAATAGGTGCGCCCCCGGTCAACAAAATCTGACCTGAGGTCCCGCAAAAAATTCACTTTCTGAAACGCCTCACCCAGCCTGCGTGCCGGTGGTGTTAACATTGAATAGGACGTATCGTCACCATCACAGAAAATCTTCAGGCACATCAGACCGACTACCTCCGCTGATCCATATACATAGGTGGAAAAACCCTGCCTGTCATGGTTTTTGGCTTCCAGGTCCATTTCCATGCTGCGGAGAAATGCATCAATCAATGCATGGTCAATCCTGTATCTGTTTACAACCCATTGAAAACTGTGGAGGATCGGATTGGTGCTGAAGTTCCTCTGGATCGCGCCAAAGGCCGCTTCCCTGAATTCCCTGATCAGGGCTTGCTGGTCCTGCTCAAAAAAGGTGTCCACGATCTCATCAGCATACCTTACAAATCCGTATACAGCGTATACCGGGTCGTGGAAACGGCGGTGAAGCATCCTGATCCCTGAGGCAAAAGAGGTGCTGTAATTCCGCGTGGTGATGCGGCTGCAGTCGATGGCATTACGCAGGTACAGGTCCATAGCGCTTCACAATTCGTTCGGTGACCAGTTTTGAGCTGATGACAGCCATGGGCAATCCCGTTCCCGGAACCGTTGAGGAACCTACATAGAAAAGGTTGTCAAAGTGTTCATCTACATTGGGTGGCCTGAATGCCCCGATCTGGTTGAGATCATGGGCAAGGCTCAGACCGCTTCCGCGGTAAAGGTTGAAGGTCTTCTCCCAGTCCAGTGGAGTGAGCACGGTTCTTGTCCTGGTGTGCTGCTGAAGGTCAAACCCTATCCGGGTTGATAAATCTTCAATGATTGAATCGGCAATATGTTCCGCATCTGACCAGTCGGGCTTATATCGCAGGTCAGGCACAGGGCAAAGGATGAAAAGGCTTTCGCACCCCTCCGGAGCACTTTCGGGATTGAACTTCGAAATGGTATTGACATAATAATAGGGACGTTCCAGCGAAATCTGATTCTTGAAAACGGCTCCGGCATACTCTTTAAAGTTGTCGCCAAGGAAATAATGGTGATGATGGATCCCCGGTACTTTGGCATCCACCCCGAGATAGATGGTGAGCGGTGCCAGGGTCCACTTCATCCTGTCCAGCCGCTCCGGCCGGTATCGCTTCCTCCCTAACACCTGCCCGCGAAATGCCGCTGCATCCGCATTGACTACCACGAGATCAGCGTGCCACTCCTTCCCCGTGTCATCAAGGCATGCCTTGATGATACCATTTTGGCATGCCTTGATGATACCATTTTGGCATGCCTTGATGGTGCCTTCCTCACCCCTGATCCCCACAATCTCTGTATTGTAATGGATCTCAACACCCGCTTTCTCAAGTTCCCCGATCAGCCCTTCAACAATTTTGTACATACCGCCTTTCACGTTGTAATAGCCGTCATGCTTCAGTTCCGTGTAAGAAAGAAGGGTGTAGATTGCGGGGGTATCGTAGGGTGTTGCTCCCAGGAAAAAAGCAGTCAGGCTCAGGATCTGCTTCACCTCATCCGAATCAAAATAGCGGTCCAGTTCATCCATGAATGACCTGAACATTTTCGGAAGATGCCGGACCGGTACTGTGGCCAGGGTTGCAAGAAACTGGGCTACCGAAGAGAAATTCCGCCGGATGACCTTCCCTTCGGTGTCATGGAACAATCTTCCTGCAGAAGCAAGGTACCTGTCGATCTTATTGCGGAACCCAGGCTCCACATCGGCAAATTCAGCTGCGAGTTTATCCAGGTCTTTGTGAATGATATAGGTGCGGTTCCCTTTTGTGAAATTCACGGCATAAAGGGGATCGAGTTCATGGAAGGTGAATGGCATCCCGATGCCGCAATCCTCCACGAATTCTTTGAACTCATAACTCATACTGAAAAAGGAGGGTGCCATGTCGAAAGTAAATCCATCCTTGCTGAGCTGATTCAACCGCCCTCCCGGCTGCCGGAACTTCTCCACCATGGTAACCTTGTATCCCCTTTTTGCCAGCCTCAGTGCTGTTGTCAACCCGCCCAGTCCCGTTCCGATGATGAGTGCTTCCATAACGATGATTTCATTTTCAAAAATAGTGGATTAATCTTCATCTTGCTCACAATAGGAAAAAATCGTACGTTTGATACATGGAAAAGCCAGTTATTGGAATCATTGGCGCAGGAATAGGCGGCCTTGCCCTGGCTGTCAGGCTGGCAGTTGCAGGATGCAGGGTTGAAGTGTTTGAAAAGAACGCCTCTCCCGGTGGCAAGATTGGCGAATACAGGCAGGCTGGTTACCGGTTTGACACGGGCCCGTCGCTCTTTACCCTCCCAGAGCTTCTTGACGAACTGTTTGACATGGCTGGCACCCCACCGGAATCAAGGTTGAAACACCACCCGCTTCAGGAAGTTTGCCGCTATTTCTATCCTGATGGTGCAGAAATCAATGTCCCGGCCGATCCTGCTGATTTTGCCCTGGCCGCCGAAAAAGCATTTGGGGAGCCGGCTTCCCGGGTCAGCAATTATCTTCGGGGTGCCGCTGATCTGTATAACCTGGCTGCAGGGATTTTTCTGTTTTCCCCTTTTCAGAAACTAAGTAAGCTTTTTGTGAAAGAGAATGCTCATATGGCAGCAAGAATTTATAAACTGCGGGCACTCACAAAACTCCATGACTTCCACCGGAAATCATTCAGCCGACCCCATACGATTCAGCTGTTCGACCGCTATGCCACCTATAACGGATCATCACCCTACAAAGCGCCAGCTACGCTTCACATGATTGCCCACCTTGAACATAACCTCGGGGCCTTTTATCCGGTGGGGGGAATGCGTGCCATTGTGCAGGCTGTTTACAGCGAAGCTGTGCGGTTGGGGGTCCAGTTCCATTTCCATGCTCCTGTGGCTGAAATAATAATTCATAAGGGCGTTGCAACAGGAGTCAGGACCAATAATGAGCAGTTTCGTTGTGATCATGTGATCTCCAATGCTGACATTTTCCACACCTATCAGAAATTGTTACCGGGTATGAATCTGCCCGGATCAATCCAGCGACAGGATTTGTCAACCTCCGCAGTGATTTTTTACTGGGGGATCAATGCTTCCTTTCCTGCCGTATCGCTCCATAATATCCTTTTCAGCAGTGATTATCAGGGGGAATTCAAACATCTTTTCGGCAAAGGTTCGGTGTTTGACGATCCGACAA
>JAWOGX010000347.1:0-7902 GCA_046496455.1 Bacteroidales bacterium
CAGGCGTATCGGCGAGCAGAAGCGCGACGGCGCCAGAGGGGAACCGTCGGCCACCATTCGCACCGTGGGAAGCCGTGCCCCACGGGCCACGAGTTCGTCGACCGCCTCGAGCGAGAACACATCGTCGAACATGTCGGCGCCGTCGCCGTCGAACCGTGTGCTCGGCGTGGTCACCAACGGCCGGCGACCCCAGTGGTGCGCCATGAAGTTCTCGACGTCTCCGACACAACGAGCGAGCGCGCCCTCTCGGGCGTCTCCCTGAGACGTTGTCACCGGTGGGGGGATCGCCGTTGATGGCGTCGCCGGACTTGATGGCGTCGCCGGACTTGATGGACCGCCACTGCGCTCGATTGCCGATCCCGGGGCGGGGGCGGGACGGGTCCGACCCGGGATGTTCGGCGTCGATTGCAGTGGCGGTCCGAAGGGGGTCGATCGGTCGTGACATCGATGGCGACCTGGTATCAGCCCGCCCTGCCATCGAAATAATGCTGAATGATGAGAACAGGTTTTTCCTGATGGATGAGCCGGAGGACACGGCCCTGTTCAGGATTTACCTGAAATACCCTTCGGAAACTGAGTTTACCCAGATCCATTTCATGAAGGATGGGTTGGAGCAGATGGTTTTCTACCCGGCTGTCCCGGGTGACAATAGCTGCAGGATCCTCTTTCCGGCTGATTTCTTTGGCAGGGACGGACAATACATACTGCGTGTCGAGGCCATGGACAAATCTGAAAACCAGTCGGGTAAGATCCATTACCAGATCAGCTTCCGGGTGATCAGTGAAGCGACCATCACCGAGGTGCTCAACTGGCCTAATCCATTCTCAACCAGAACCCATTTTGTTTTTACACTCACAGGGTATGAGCCACCAGCCGATTTCCGCATCCAGATTATGACCATCTCGGGCAAAATGATCAGGGAACTGACCATGAATGACCTGGGGGCGGTCAATATTGGCAGGAACATCACCACTGGCTACTGGGACGGAACCGACGAGTTTGGCGACCGGGTGGGCAACGGTGTTTATCTTTACCGCGTTGTGACCAACCTGAAAGGGGAGGGGATCAGGAAGGCAGCTTCGGGCGCCGACCGCTATTTCCGGGAGGGATGGGGTAAAATGTATATGATGAGGTGATATCAGAAATAAGTGCAGGATAATTTCGTTACAACAAGCAAAACAGCAAATCAATGATATCTAAGAAGAGAACGGGCATATTGACCGGATTGTTCCTCCTCTTGTTTTTTTCGGTGGAGGTGATGGCACAGGCACCGAAATACAGCAATGAATTTCTTTCACTGGGGGTGGATGCCAGGGCATTCGGCATGGCCAACAGCGTGGTCGCATCAGTTAAAGGAGCGCCCGCAGCTTACTGGAACCCGGCAGGGATGCTGCTTAAGCCAACGAACCTCCAGTTGGGGCTGATGCATGCCGAATATTTTGCAGGTATTGCCAAATATGATTTCGGAAGCGTTGTTGCCAGCATGGACAATACCAGCACGGCAGGGCTTACTTTTCTCCGTTTTGCCGTGGATGATATCCCGGATACTTCGGAACTGATCGATGCCGATGGCAACATCAATTATGACAGGATCAAATCATTCTCTGCCATTGACTTTGCCATGTTGTTTTCTTATGCGCGGGAGCTTGGTGTGAAAAACCTCAGGTTGGGCGGGAGTGCCAAAGTGATCCGCCGGACCGTGGGCGACTTTGCCGGGGCCTGGGGTTTTGGCTTTGACCTCGGCCTGCAATACACCAAAGGACCCTGGCATTTTGGGGTTGTTGGCCGCGATATCACATCCACCTTCAATGCCTGGTCCTTTGACCTTACCGATAAGATGATTGAAGTGTTTACCCTCACCGGGAATGAAATCCCTGAAAATTCCCTTGAGATCACACTGCCAAGATTTCTTGCCGGTGCCGGCAGGAATTTCAGGTTCAATGAAAGATTTTCTTTGTACTCAGAAATCAATCTGGATATCACCACCGACGGGAAGAGGAATACCCTTATCAAATCGGGCGTCTTCAGCATTGACCCCCACCTGGGCCTGGAACTCTCTGTGTCCGATTTCCTATTCATCAGGGGTGGTGTGGGCAATATCCAGAAAGAGTTTGGCATTGACGGTGCCCGTACCACCACCATCCAGCCCAATGTTGGCGTAGGGCTCAATATCAGGAACAAGGTGAATATTGATTATGCCCTGACCAACCTCGGAAACTCCTCTTCAGCGCTTTATTCCAACATCTTTTCGCTGCGACTCAACCTCAACAGCAACCGGAAACCTGCCGAATAAACCATGACCAGAGATTTTGCTGACCAATCCATCCAATCATTCCCGTTCGGGAAATTCCGTCATCTCCTGACCCTTTCTGTGCTTTCAGGCCTTTTATTCACCACTACCCTGCCGGTGAGGGGAGTCCCTTTAATTGCTTTCGTTGCGCTGGTGCCCCTGCTCTTTGCAGAGGAGATCATCCACAGGGACAGATCCCGCTTCAGAAGGGGCTCATTCTTTCTCCTGGCTTTCATCACCTTTCTGATCTGGAACACTGCCGGAAGCTGGTGGCTGAAAAATGCTTCGGTATTTGGTGCCGTGGCTGCAGTCCTGGTCAACACATTATTGATGGCTACCGTGATGCAGTTGTTTCATGGCAGCAGGAAGGTTTTTACCCGAAATCACATTGCGTACGCTGTTCTTATCTGCTACTGGCTTGGTTTTGAGTATTTTCATCACAACTGGGATTTGACCTACCCATGGTTCAGCCTGGGGAATGTCTTCTCTTCCTGGCCTGCCTGGGTACAATGGTATGAATATACAGGGATGCCGGGTGGCTCCCTGTGGATCCTGGTTGGGAACCTGCTGGTACTTTCATTGGTGAAAGATTGGCTTCCGGATGAGCAAAAACGGAGGAATATCTTCCGTAAAAGTCTTACAGTGCTGCTATGGATTGCGGTGCCATCCATTTTCTCGATCATCCTGTTCCATACCTATTCTTCAGAAGGGGAGGAGTTTGATGTCGTGCTGGTGCAACCCAACAACGATCCTTACAACACCCAGTACACCATTGGCCCGCTTACGGCGGTGGGTAATTTCCTGAATCTGGCCGAGCCATTGGTTGACCAAAACACGCAATTCGTGGTTGGTCCTGAATCGATGATCCAGGAAAACATCTGGGAACGCCACCTGGATCGTTCGCCCAGTATTGACAGCTTAAAATCTTATGTTTCGATGAATCCCCACGTGACAGTCATCAACGGGGCATCGTCTTTCAGGATGATTTATAAGGATGAGCCGATAACTGTTTCAGCGCGTGAAATCGATCCGGATTTCCTCACCGGTTTTGCGTCCTACTACGGAGTTCCCCGCGACAAGCTCTCCGGTTGGTACGATGCCTACAACCTTGGTTTTGCACTCGACACCTCCGGTATAACCGGGATGACCCACAAGTCGAAACTGGTCGCAGGTGTGGAGCGGATGCCGTTTAAGAAATACCTCTCTTCCATCGCCGGTGATCTTGCACTGGATATGGGAGGCACAGTGGGTACCCTGGCCATGGATGAGGAGCGTGCCGTGTTTATCCATCAGCCGTCCGGGTATAAATATGGTGTGGCCATCTGTTATGAATCGGTATTTGGTGAGTTTTTCGGGAGATTTGTAAAGAATGGTGCCGATATGATGTTCATCATCACCAATGACGGCTGGTGGGGCAATACACCCGGACATCGTCAGCACAATGCTTTTGCTTCGCTCAGGGCCATTGAGACCCGGCGTGATATTGCAAGGTCGGCCAATACCGGGATCACTTGCTTTATCAACCAGCGGGGAGAGGTACTCCAACCCGTTGAATACTGGGTGCCGGGTGCCATCAAAGGGACCATCAAGGCAAACGATACCATCACATTCTATGTCCGTTACGGCGATTACCTCGGTAAACTGGCACTTTTTCTGGCCGTAGTTTTTCTGGTCATGCAGGTGTCATACGCCATTCTCCCGCTTCATCGCAGACGATCAGCCTGATCCTGGAAGAAAAAAAGACTGGCGGAGGTTATCTTCTGAGTTCGAAGTTGGTACCCAGGTACACTTTCCTCACCTGTTCATCCATGGCAAGTTCTTCCGCGGTGCCCGACTTGAGGATTTTCCCTTCAAAAAGCAGGTAGGCACGGTCGGTAATGGAAAGGGTTTCATGCACATTGTGGTCGGTAATCAGGATACCGATATTTTTGTTTCTCAGACCGGAAACGATGTTCTGAATGTCTTCCACGGCAATGGGATCAACACCGGCAAAAGGTTCATCGAGCAGGATAAAGTTTGGCCCTGTGGCAAGGGCCCTGGCGATTTCGGTACGCCTTCTTTCTCCGCCGGAAAGGGTGATCCCCTGGCTTTTCCTCACGTGGGTGAGACCGAATTCACCGATCAGGGACTCCAGGCGGTCGTCGCGCTCCTTTGCTGTAAGGTTGGTAAACTCAAGCACAGAACGGATGTTGTTTTCCACACTCATTTTCCTGAAGATTGAAGCTTCCTGTGCAAGATACCCGATCCCGAGCCTGGCACGCTGGTACATCGGCATGTTTGTGATCTCCTCATTGTCCATGAATATCCGTCCGGTATTGGCTTTGATCATCCCCACGATCATATAGAAAGTGGTGGTCTTCCCGGCCCCGTTCGGCCCAAGCAAACCAACGATTTCACCGCGGCTCAGCTCGATCGATACACCGTTTACCACTGTCCGGTTCCGGTAGCGCTTTGTAAGTTGTTCTGCCCGTAATATCATAAATGGTTATTCATGCTGCAAATCTAATCATAAATCGTCTAGTAATTTTTTCACTCTACTGCTTTGTTTTTCAAAAAAGTTTTTAACTTTGCAGGCCCAAAATCAGCCTTTTGATGTAAAGGGATTATGATTCTGGAAGTATGATTTGAAATGGTTTCAGCCCTGAATGGGCACAACGTTAAACTAGATAAGCATGTACGCAATTGTTGATGTTGCCGGTAAGCAATACCGTGTAGAAGAGGGGCAGAAAGTTTATGTTCACCGCCTGGAAGGCGATGAAGGGAGTGCTGTGACCTTTGAAAAAGTGTTAATGATCGATGCTGACGGCAAAGTGGTTGTCGGGCAGCCGGTGATTGACGGTGCTTCTGTTTCAGCCACCATCCTTGGCCACCTTAAGGGAGACAAAGTGTTGGTGTTCAAAAAGAAAAGGCGCAAGGGTTATCAGAAACTCAACGGACACAGGCAGTACCTGAGTCAGATTAAAATTGACAAGATTTCAGAAAAAGCTGCAAAGAAAAAAGCAGCCCAAAAGGCAGAGCCTCAGGCAGAAGTGAATGAGGTTGCCGAACAGAGTGCAGAGTAATAACATTTAATATTTTGTATCATGGCTCATAAAAAAGGTGCTGGTAGTTCACAGAACGGCCGCGAATCCGAAAGCAAACGTTTGGGCGTCAAAATTTTTGGTGGCCAGGCGGCGATTGCCGGGAACATCATCGTCAGACAAAGGGGTACCAAACACCATCCTGGCGAGAATGTAGGAATGGGTAAAGATCACACCCTTTTTGCAATGACCGATGGTGTGGTTAAGTTTCAGAAGAAACAGAGCGATAAGTCATATGTCTCTGTCGTTCCTTTCGGGGCAGAAACAGAGGCCAACTAATGATCAACTGATGGCTTTCAGAAATCCCGGTTCAGGCCGGGTTTTTTTGTACCTTGCGCCACCGTTTTTTCAACAAATCCGATAAGAGAAATGCTACAGATACAACTCATCAGGGAGCAGGCACAGGAGGTGATTGACCGCCTGGCGGTGAAGAATTTCGATGCCACGGATACCATCTTAAAAATAACAGAGATCGATAAGAGCAAGCGGGAATTGCAGAAGAAGCTGGATGACACTCTGGCGGAAGGGAATCAGATTGCCCGCACCATTGGGGTGATGATGAAAGAGGGGAGGCAAACGGAAGCAACCGGTCTGAAGGAGCGTTCGCAGCAGTTAAAGGTGGAATCGAAAGAGTATTCGGACCGGATGACGGCACTGGAGCAGGAGATGGATGAGCTGATGGTGTTATTGCCCAATCTCCCGCATCTTTTGGTGCCAAAAGGGAAGAGCGCAGAAGAGAATGAAATCGTGGAAAAATGGGGGGAAATCCCTGAGCTGGATAAAGATGCCCGGCCTCACTGGGAGCTTGCCTCCGCCTACAACGTCATCGATTTCGAATTGGGATCCAAAGTTACAGGCTCAGGATTCCCTTTCTATATTGGTAAAGGAGCGCGCCTTCAGCGGGCGCTCATATCTTTTTTCCTGGATCAGGCGGTGGCTGCAGGCTACACGGAATACCAGGTGCCGCTGCTTGTGAACAGTGATTCTGCATACGGTACCGGGCAACTTCCCGATAAAGACGGCCAGATGTACTTTGCGGGGGAAGATAAGCTCTACCTGATCCCCACCGCCGAGGTCCCCCTGACCAACATTTTCAGGAATGTGATGCTGAAGGAGGAAGAGATGCCCGTGAAACTTTGCGGTTATTCTTCCTGTTTCCGCCGCGAAGCGGGTTCCTACGGCAAGGATGTCAGAGGGCTGAACCGCCTTCACCAGTTCGACAAGGTGGAAATTGTCCGGGTGACGAATCCGGACGAATCCTATGACTCCCTCGAGGAGATGAGAAATCACGTCGCCGGATTGCTTAGGCAACTGAACCTGCCATTCAGGATTGTCAGGCTTTGCGGAGGTGACATGAGCTTTGCCTCTGCCATGACCTACGACTTCGAAGTGTGGTCTGCCGCGCAGCAACGATGGCTTGAAGTGAGCTCCGTATCCAATTTCGAAGCTTTCCAGTCCAACAGGCTCAAGCTTCGCTTCAAAGACAAAGACGGCAAATCGAAGCTTGCACACACCCTGAACGGGAGTGCGCTTGCCCTGCCCAGGATCGTGGCGGCCCTGATGGAAAACAACCAGTCGCCGGAAGGAATTAAGATTCCCAACGTGCTGGTCCCCTACACTGGGTTCACCCTTCTGAGATGATTTGATTATCTTTGCAATAGCGTTTTCTGATAACCAGTGACCGCTTTTGGATACTATGCTAATTTAAAAATCAGGTAAATCATCATGATGAAGAAGAAGATATCTTTCGGGAATTATTTGCTTGCAATACTGGGTATTATTGTCGTGGCAGCCCTTATCACTTTTGGAAACACCTCGTGCGGTGCACGCCACCACGCTGATGAACTGAACAAAATTGACAGCCTGATGGTTATCAATGACAGTGCAGGTATTTTGCTGGCAGGAGTGGATACCGTCAGGGCTGCTGAGGCCAGGGGGGTTTTTGCGGAGAACTGGTCACAGATCAGGGAAGTGGTGGAGAGCATCACCGATATTGAATCGGTCCGTGCCCATGAATCCTGGCCTTATATCACACAATATGAGAGCTTCGACCGGAGTTTGAAGAAACAGATCAGGAAATACAATAAGATGAATGCGGCACAACGGGAAAATGCAAAGCAGCTTGAAGACCTCTACAATTCTGTGAAACGGAACCAGATCCCGGAGGATTCCATTAAGTTGTACATTGATACGGAGGGGCTGGCAGTACGTGAACTTTGGATGGAGGCGGACCTGCTGATCCCGCAGATAAAACGGACCATTCAAACTCTCGATAGTCTGCATCAGTATTCCGGAGAAGCGCTTGAGAAATACAAGTTGTTGGCTGCCGGAAAAGGGAAAACCAGATCAATTAGTTCAAAATGAAGCTTTTGCGCACCATAACGTTTTTATTTGCCTTGCTCTTCACCATTCCTGGTTATGCACAGGATCGGACGATGGAGCAGCTGGCTCTTCAGTATTACAACAATGGTGAGTTTGACAAAGCCGCTGAACTGTACGGCGAGTTATTCAACAAAACCCCGAATACCTATT
>JAWOGX010000086.1:0-7252 GCA_046496455.1 Bacteroidales bacterium
CTCGGTCGCGAAGGACGCGAGGGCCACGCGATGGACTGGGCGAAAACGGTATCAGGGTGGCACATGTGGTGGCCAACACCAAAGGGGCTTCCAAATGTGCAGAAGCCGGTGTGGATGCCATTGTGGCGGAAGGTTTTGAAGCTGGCGGGCATAACGGAAGGGAAGAGACTTCCACCATGGTGCTGATCCCATTGGTCAGGAGCATGACGAACCTCCCTCTGATTGCTGCCGGTGGCATCGCCACCGGACGTGGTATGCTTGCCGCCATGGCTTTGGGGGCGAATGGGGTGCAGATCGGCAGCCGTTTCGCAGCCTCGGAAGAATCGTCGGCCCATCCCGCTTTTAAGCAGATGATTGTGGATGCGCGTGAAGGGGATACGATGCTCTCATTGAAAAAGCTCGTGCCGGTGCGCTTGCTGAAAAATGGGTTTGCGCAAAAGGTTTCCGAACTGGAGCAGGGCGGTGCGGATGCATCTGAGTTGCAGGCTTTGCTCGGAAAAGGGAGGGCAGGTCTCGGTATGTTCCAGGGAGATCTGGATGAGGGCGAACTGGAGATCGGTCAGGTTTCCGGGTTGATCAATGAAATCCTGCCTGCCGGTGTGATCCTTCAGCATATCATCCGCGAATACGAAGAAGCAAGGGAACTGCTGAATTTCCTCAAACTCTGACAATGTGCAATGCAGGAAATCTATGCTGACATACTGACGAAAAGGCTCTTTGCACGGCTGCTGAATACCGGCAGTGCCGGCCACGGCAAGCCATGGCTGGTCTTCCTTCATGAAGGGCTTGGATGCACAGCGCAATGGCGCGATTTTCCCCGATTGCTGGCCGAAGCATGCAATCTTCCCGCATTGTTGTATGATCGTTGGGGATATGGCAATTCGGAGAGAAAAGCCGGTGTGAACAAACCGGACTACATGCATTTCGAAGCCAGGGAAATGCTGCCCGCGCTGCTGAACCATCTTGGTATTCAAGAGCCTTTGATTCTTGTGGGACACAGCGATGGTGGAACGATCGCCCTGTTGTTTGCTGCTGCTTCCCCAGACAGGACCGTTGCAGTGATTTCTGAATGCGATCATGTCATCTGTGAAGCGGTGACCATTCAAGGTGTGCGTTCGGTATCCAAAGCTTACCTCGAAAATGAAAAGTTCAGGCAACTGCTGACCACTTACCATGGTGACAAGACAGAAGAGCTTGTCCTTGGCTGGACCGGTTTGTGGTTGTCGGAGGAAGCAGCCGGATGGAGCATCGTTGATCTCCTCCCTTCGGTGAAAGCGCCGCTCTTAGCTATTCAGGGAACAGACGACGCTTACGGATCAGTGGAGCAACTCGTGCTGAAACTCAGGCTGTGCAGTGGATCCGTCCATGTGAGCCATCTCCGGGGGTGTGGCCATTTCCCTCATCATGAATACCCAAACCAGGTGCTTGGGCTGATGAAGAATTTCATTAAAACAGCCCTGAAGAAAGATATTGATAATGCATAAAATTGTTGCCGGTACCCGAAAGGGAAATCCTGCAACTGATCAGAAAAAAAGTTACTTTTGAAAGTGAAACAACCATTTACTCATTTAAAAAACTGAAAATCATGAATTTTGAATTTACTGAAGAACAGAAGATGATACAGCAGGCAGCCAAAGACTTTGCTGAACGCGAACTGTTGCCCGATATCATCGAGAGGGATGCCAACGCCAGGTTCCCGACCGAACAGATAAAAAAGCTTGCGGAACTGGGATTTCTGGGGATGATGGCATCTCCGGAATACGATGGAGGAGGAATGGATACTGTTTCTTATGTGCTGGCGATGGAGGAGATCTCCAAGATCGATTCTTCAACCGGCGTCATCATGTCTGTGTGTAATTCGCTGGTTAACTGGGGGATTGAAACTTATGGCACAGAGGAGCAGAAGCAGAAATACCTGAAACCCCTGGCCCGGGGGGAGCAGATCGGCGCTTTTCTCCTCTCGGAACCCGAGGCGGGATCCGATGCCACAAAGCAGCGTACCACTGCGGTCGACATGGGAGATTACTACCTCATGAACGGCACCAAAAACTGGATCACCAATGCCAATTCTGCTTCCGTATACATTGTGATTGCCCATACCAATCCTGAGAAGGCACATAAGGGTATCAATGCCTTTATCGTGGAGAAATCATGGCCGGGTATCTCACTCGGGCCCCATGAGGATAAAATGGGGATGCGCAGCTCTGATACCCATTCGGTGATGTTCACCGATGTGAAGGTGCCCAAAGAGAACAGGATCGGAGAGGATGGGTTTGGGTTCAGCTTCGCGATGAAAACCCTGGATGGAGGGAGGATAGGGATTGCCTCCCAGGCACTTGGGATTGCTTCCGGTGCCATGGAAAGGTCCGTTAAGTATGCCAAAGAGCGGAAAGCTTTTGGTACTGAAATCGCCAACCACCAGGCTATCGCTTTTAAGCTGGCTGATATGGCGGTGAAAGTTGAGAACGCCCGCAACCTCTGTCTGAAAGCCGCCTGGATGAAAGATACCCATCAGAATTACGGGATTATGAGCGCCTATGCGAAGCAATATGCTGCAGATATCGCCATGGAAGTCACCACAGAAGCAGTCCAGATACACGGTGGTTACGGCTATGTGAAAGAGTATCATGTGGAAAGACTGATGCGGGAGGCGAAACTGACCCAAATCTACGAAGGAACTTCCGAGATACAGAAAATAGTGATATCCAGGGCGTTGCTTAAATAACATTGCTAAATTAAACCATTGCTACCTATGAAAATATTAGTTTGTATCAGTGAAGTCCCGGACACGACGACCAAGGTCAGGTTCAAAGATCAGGATACGGCCCTGGACACTGCCGGGATACAATGGATCATCAATCCGTGGGATGAGCTTGCCCTGACAAGGGCGCTGGAGATGAAGGAGGCTTCAGGAGGTGTTGTGGAAGCTGTTTCTGTAGCAACAGTGGGAACGGTTCAGGCTGAGCCAACCATCAGGAAAGCGCTGGCGGTTGGTGCTGATACTGCCATCCGGGTGGATGCAGCACCAAAGGATGCATGGTATGTCGCTGTTCAGCTGGCTGAAGTGGTGAAGAACGGAGATTTTTCCATCGTGATGGCCGGGCGGGACTCAGCAGACTACAATGGCGCCTCAGTCGGAGGTGTTTTGGCTTCATTGCTCGACTATAATTCGCTTGCTTCTGTCTCCTCTATGACTCTCGGGGATGGGAAGGTCACTGCTGTACGCGAAATTGACGGTGGCACTGAAACCCTTGAAGCTGATATGCCATTGGTGGCAGTGGTGCAGAAAGGGATCGCCATCGAACCCAGGATCCCTGCCATGCGCGGCATTATGATGGCTCGCACCAAACCACTGAATGTTGTACAACCCATCGATGTTGAGCCTCTTACCGAAATTGTCGGGTTTACACTTCCAAAGCCCAGGGGTGCTTGCAGGAAGTTTGCTTCCGATGAAGTCAAGGCGCTTGTGGATGTCCTGCACAACGAGGCAAAGTTGATTTAGTCATTAAAAGAAGAAATATTATGTCAATACTAGTGTTTGCTGAAAACAGGGATGGCTTGTTCAAGAAGCCAACCTTTGAGCTCCTGAGTTATGCCACAGAGATGGCAAAGTCATTGAATACCAATGTTATTGCTATATCAATAGGAAATGTGGAGGGGAGCGAGTTCGTGAAATTGGGAGCGTATGGAGCCAATAAGGTGCTGAATGCAGTGCCGGCGGTGAATCTTCTCGACAATAAAACCTGGGCGAATATCATCGCGTCAGCGGCTGAAAAAGAAAAGGCCGTTGTAGTGCTTTTCCCCGGCAGCATTACCGGAATGTCCCTGGCGCCTGCAGTGGCTGCCAGGCTCAAGGCAGGATTGGTGACAGGGGCTGTTGCGCTTCCTTCTGCCTATGATCCGATGGTGGTGCAAAAAAAGGTCTTCACCGGGAAAGCGTATGCGATGGTGAAGGTAATCACGCCCATCAAGGTGCTGACCCTGGCCCAGAATTCCTTTGGTGTACATGAACCTGGAACGGGCACACCGATGATTGAAGACTTCGCAGTAGCGGGGGCTTCATCCTCGGTCAGGTTGCTTGAGGTGAAAAAACAAACAGGCAAAATCCTGCTCACCGATGCTGAGATCGTTGTTTCCGGTGGACGGGGGATGAAAGCCCCTGAAAACTTCGCATTGCTGGAAGAGCTGGCAGGCTTGCTCGGTGCAGCAACAGCGTGTTCAAGGCCGGTGTCTGACGAAGGATGGCGGCCGCATAGCGAACATGTCGGGCAGACCGGGAAAATCATCGCCCCGGTGCTGTATATCGCCTGCGGTATTTCGGGTGCCATACAGCATGTCGGTGGGGTTTCCTCTTCCAATCATATTGTGGCGATCAACAATGACAAGGATGCACCGATTTTCGATGTGGCCGATTATGGGGTGGTGGGGGACTTCAAAACGGTCCTCCCTGAGATGATCGCAGCGATTAAGGACGCCAAGTCCCGCTAGCATTCTGTCACAAATATTTTACACCATTGCTAACGCAACAAGTTCCGCGAGGTCGAGGTTTTGTACCTCTTCTTCGCGGTTCTTGTATTTGATGCCATCCGTCAGCATGGTCATACAGAACGGACAGCTGGTGCAGATAATGCCGGCGTCGGTGCCCAGCGCCTCTTCTGTCCGCTCGATAAATACCTCTTTGTCCCCCTTCTCAGCATCCTTGAACATCTGAGCCCCCCCGGCACCACAGCACAGTGCAAAACTGCGGTTTCGCGGCATCTCTGCAAGTTCCAGTCCCAGAGCCGCAAGCACAAATCTCGGTGCTTCGAAAACATCATTCATCCTGCCCAAATAGCAAGGGTCGTGAAATGTCGCTTTCCGGCTCTCCATGCTGGAAGTGTCTACCTTCAAATTCCCCGCTTTCAATTGGTCTGCAAGGAATTCAGTATAATGAATTACCTCATAATTCCCTCCCAGGTCAGGATATTCATGTTTCAGTACATTGAAGCAGTGAGGGCATATGGTGATGATCTTTCTGATCCCGTAAGCTTGAAAAGTCTCTATCAGCATCATGGCCTGCATCTGAAACAACATTTCATTGCCGGCCCTCCTTGCCGGGTCACCGGTGCAGGTTTCCTCTGTTCCCAGCACGGCATAATCCACCTTCAGATGGTTAAGGATGGAGGCAAATGCCCGCGTTACCTTCATGTAACGGAAGTCGATCGCCCCCGCGCATCCCACCCAGAACAGGTATTCAGGCTTATGACCACCGGCCGCCAGCTTTGCCATTACCGGTACTTCAATGTTGGATCTGGATTCAGGGTTCATATCGTTTAAGTTAAAAGTTAAAAGTTAAAAGTCAAAAGTGTGGTATTGTCTGCAAAATCAACACATCAGCACATCAACACATCAGCACATCAATCACTCTGTCCATTTCAACCTGTCTTCATTCGAGTACTGCCAGGGGGCGCCGTTATTTTCGATGTTTGCAAAGATGGCATTGAGCTGTGCCGGTGCAGCGGATTCCTCCATCACCAGGTATCTGCGCAGGTCAAGGATGAAGGTGGGATGGTCGATGTTGAGGGGGCATTCCCTGGCGCATGCATTGCACGTGGTGCATGCCCAGATCTCCTCCTCAGCGATATAGCTGCGAATCAGCGTCTTTTGGTCGTTGAAATCTTTGCCGGATTTCACGATATGGGGCCCTTTCTCCTTCATTCTGCGCCTGATGTCCATGATCATTTTCCGGGGCGATAGCGCCTTGCCGGTAATGGCTGCCGGGCATACAGCCGTGCAGCGTCCGCACTGGGTGCAGGAGAGTGAGTCTATGTAATTTTTCCATGTCACATCCTCGATATCAAGAATGCCGAAACGGGAAGGTGGCTGGTCAGCCGGAGCAGCTGCGAATGCTGTTTCGGGGTTCATCATCAGCTTTACCTCACGCCGGATGTCTTCCATGATATACATTTTTCCCAGTGGTGTAAGGCGGCTGAAAAACACATTGGGCACCGACATGAAGATATGGAAGTGTTTCGAGTAGGGGAGGATATTGGCAAAAAGAAAAACAAGCAGGATGTGGGCCCACCAGTTGATATCATGGATCACAGCAATTGTATCGGGATTCATTCCAGCGAACATGGGGGCAATCAGCGCGCTTACCGGATACAATCCCACATATTCAGGATGGCCGGCCAGGTAGAATACGTTGAGCCCTGCGAGTGTGACCATCAGGACCAGGATGAAGCCAAGCGCAAGAAAGGCATCGGAGTGGTTCCTGCCCGAGAGTTCCTTGCCATGAAGCCTGGGGATATTCAGGCAGCACCTCCGGATAATGAAAACGACAATAAAGAGGGCGATGATGTAAGCGAAGATATCCCCCAATGCCATGATGGCATCGTATACCGGGCCGAGAACACTGAGGACTCTGTCGGTGCCTGCAACGCCGTCAATCACCATCTCAATGCTCCCCAGCAGAATTATGCAGAAACCCCAGAATACCATCGCATGCATGAATCCTGCGATCGGGTTGCGGAAAATCCGTTCCTGGAATATGGCGTCTGTCAGCGTAAGCCGGATTCTCCGGCCGATGTCCTTTACGGGATAGGCAGGTCGGGTAATGCGGAAAAACCTGTAAATCCTGTATGCTGACCAGGCAAAAGCACCCAGCGTTATGGCCAGAAAGGTGATGAAAATGATCTGTGTCATAGTGTGTGGTTATGGTGCATTAATGTGGTAAATATAATATCTTTTTCAGGACTGCCAAAAACTGAGGTTCAATTCTTTGCAATCCTGAAAAGTGGATATTTCAGAAGAGAATATGCGTGAAGGGGCTTTTACTGAATCAATGGGACACTCTTCAGAAGAAGATCTCTGCGTCGATGTTGGCAAAAGGGACTCCCCTGGCGATGAGGGCATCGCGGGTATCTACCACCATTTCGGCACTGCCGCACAGGAAATATTTTTTTCCAGGGTCAAGATATTCCCACTGGGCCACGAACCGGGTTACCCTTCCCTGGAATACCTCATCACCGGGGCATTGTGAACAACACTGGATGTAACGGCGCCCAAGCGAATCCTTCAATTCATCAGCATAATAAAAAAACTCCCTGAAGCTGGCGCCGTGCACCAGGGTAGGGGATAACCCTTTTCCTGACCTGATCCGGGACATAAACGGGGCTATCCCGGTGCCTGACGCAATGTACACTGCATTATCGGGTGCATTGGTGAAGGTGCCGAATGGTTCCGAAATCATCAAACGGTCACCGGTTTTCAG
>JAWOGX010000184.1:0-9286 GCA_046496455.1 Bacteroidales bacterium
ATCAGCACAGGTTTCTCCCCAATCGGGATAAATTGCTTGGGGATGCCGCTCTGCATCCTCACACCACTTCCTCCTGCTACAATGATTACATACCTTTCCATCGTATCAAGTCCTCAATCTCAAATAATAAGCATGGCATCGCCGTAGGTGAAAAACCGGTAGTTCTCTTCCACAGCCACCCTATAGGCATGAAGTAGAAAATCGTAGCCCGCATATGCAGAAACCAGCATCATCATGGTAGATTGGGGAAGATGGAGATTGGTCACCAGGGCATTGGCCGTGGTGAAATCATAAGGCGGAAAGATGAACTTATTGGTCCAGCCGTCATAGGGCTTCACAATCCCC
Organism: Bacteroidales bacterium; assembly: GCA_046496455.1. Lineage (GTDB taxonomy): Bacteria > Bacteroidota > Bacteroidia > Bacteroidales > SKPS01 > SKPS01. The sequence goes on from JAWOGX010000184.1 coordinate 346, forward strand.
GAAAGGGTAACGGCAGTTTCAAGAGCCTTCAGCGATGTGGTCCCTACAGCACAGATATTTTTCCCGGTAATTTTTGCCTTGTTGATCACTTCTGTGGCCGGCTCTTCGATCATCATCTGCTCAGAATCGGTCTTGTGCTTGGAAAGGTCCTCAACATCCACCTTGCGGAAATTGCCAAGGCCAACATGCAGGGTAAGTTCCGCAAAGGATATCCCCTTTAACTCAAGCCTCTTCATCAGCTCGCGGCTGAAATGCATCCCGGCGGTGGGTGCTGCCACAGCTCCCTCATGCTTTGCATAAATGGTCTGATACCTGATTTCATCTTCAGGCTCAATCGGCCTGTCAATGATCTTTGGTAACGGCGTTTTCCCAAGTGATTGGATCTTTTTCTTGAAATCATCGTAAGGCCCGTCAAACAAAAATCGCAGCGTGCGACCCCGTGATGTCGTGTTGTCAATCACCTCGGCAACCAACGACTGATCCTCGCCGAAAAACAGTTTATTACCGATCCTGATCTTCCTTGCAGGGTTCACAAGAACATCCCACAACCGGGATTCACGGTTTAGCTCCCTCAACAGAAAGACCTCAATCCTGGCACCCGTTTTCTCCTTCATCCCATCAAGCCTGGCAGGGAAAACCTTCGTGTTATTCAGCACAAATACATCACCATCGTCAAAATAATCAAGAATATCTTTAAAAGCCCTGTGTTCAATAGACTGGGTCTTTCGGTTCAACACCATCAGACGTGATTCATCTCGATTATCAGGTGGATAACTGGCTATTAATTCTTGAGGTAAATTAAATTTGAATTGTGAAAGTTTCATACCGCTAGATTCTTTTATAATATCATAAAAGCCATGCAAATATAATCAATTTTGAGGGCCTTGTCCAGCATTATTTTCAGTCCGGATGCTCAATGGCCCTCTACTCAAAACAAAGCGTAATCACTTTTGTTTCAGCGAAAACGATTGTACAGACTTAAAACCCGTCCACATTCCGCCTGGTAAGACCTGCATGAAATCAGACAATAAAACGATCAAAAAAGATGTCTGAACGCTTCATCCAGTTGTTCTACCTTCCAGGCATTTTCAACCCGATAATCCCCGATCCTTGTCCTTCTCAAAGATGTGAGATAGGCACAGGATCCGAGCATTTCCCCAAGGTCCCTTGCAACTGCGCGGATGTAAGTCCCTTTTGAACATTCAATCTCGAAATGTACCTGCAAATCAACGATTTCGGTAACCTGAAAATGGTAAATCTCAACGGCACGCGCAGGTAGCGATACATCCTCGTGGTTCCTTGCCATCTTATATGCCCTCCGCCCTTCGATCTTTACGGCTGAAAAAAGCGGTGGCACCTGCATCAGGGGACCTGTCAGCCTGGTTGCAGCATCAAGAATCATCCCTGGGGTGATATGATCCGTCGGGGCAGTGGCTGATATTTCAGTTTCACCATCAAACGAGGGGGTGGTGACACCAAGCAGAATTGTGCCTGTATAGGTTTTGGGCATCTCCTGCAACCTGGTAATCTGTTTGGTCGCCTTTCCGATACAAACCAGCAACAGGCCTGTTGCCAGTGGATCAAGGGTTCCGGCATGACCGGCTTTCATCTTTGGAATCTCCTCCCGGTGCTTCAGATGAACCCTCACTTTATTGGTTACATCAAATGAGGTCCAATCCATCGGCTTGTCCATCGGCAGAATCGTCCCAACCTGCCTGAGATATTCTTCGAGGTTATAATATTCCTGCTCCAATGGCAATGAGTCCTGCGATAAAACAATAGACGGCAAACCAAACCAGGTTGCCGCGTTTCACTATGCTGATCATCCACTTGCATGCAAGAAGACCGGCCACAAAGGCTGCGATGAAACCCGCCACCAGTGCGGCAGCAGATACGGAAGCTCCACCGGAATCCATCTCTCCGGTCAGCAATGACAACATATTCTGACCTATGATGGGGATAAGAACCATCAGGAAAGAGAACCTCGTCACCTCCTCGCGTTTCTTGCCTAACATCAAACCGGTGGCAATGGTTGCCCCTGACCTGGAAATTCCCGGAATGACGGCAACAGCCTGTGCAATACCGATAAGCAGGGCATCAGCAGCAGAAATCTTCCGCTCCCTTGCCCTGAAAAACCTGGTGAACAGCAACAACAGTGCAGTGATCAGAAGCATACTTCCCACAAGGATCATGTTGCCTGAAAAAAGCCCTTCAATCTGATCCTTGAACCATAGGCCTGCAATCCCGACCGGCAGCATTGAGAGAATGATCAGGGCAATATACTGTGTCTCCTCATTCCAGCGGAATGCAAACAAACCTTTCAGCAACTGCAGGATGTCATTCCGGAAAACCACAATGGTGCTCAGCACTGTTGCACCATGTACCACAATGGTGAAAATCAAACTCTTCTCAGCTTCAACGCCAAGCAATGCCTTTCCGATCTCAAGGTGACCACTGCTGCTTACAGGCAAAAACTCAGTCAACCCCTGGATCAGTCCAAGGATCAGCGCTTCAATCCAACTCATGGGTTCCCTGTTTGATTATTGGTTGGGATGTTCCTCCTTCGGAGTCTTGATGATTGCCCATAGCACCACGGCAAATCCAGCAAGGACCATAACCGGTGCAAGGGTCATCCTGCGGAAAGAGAAAAGTGTGTCGCCCGCAAACTCGGTCGGATCGTTGGTGCCGCCTCCGCTCATGAGGATAAACCCCACAAAGGCAACGAAAATGCCAATGATCATCCATTTATAATTATCGCTGGTAAAAGGGAAGGCATCCGCGGCATTCTTCGGGGCCGGTGTAGCCTTCTTCTCCTGCACCTGTGGCTTCTTTGCCTGTTTATTCATGATATTTTTCCAGTTTCTGTTTATATTCTGTCATGTCCTTTTTAATACTGATAAAGCAAATCGGTCTTCAACCTGAGGTAACGCCAGACGGCAAACCATGTCGATACCCATGCGATCATGACGCCCAGCAAAAGTACAAAAGCAAATAATACCAGCAACAGATCCAAATGGGCCAGTGTGATCAGGTTATCCACCTCTTTGTTCACAAGCATAAAAGTTCCGGAAAGCAACAAGATGCTAAGTACTCCGCTGATGAGGCCCTGAAACACTCCACGAATAAGGAAGGGCTTCCGTATGAATCCCTGTGTTGCACCGACCATCTGCATACTCCTGATGATGAAACGGTTGGCAAATACGGCCAACCTGATCGTATTGTTGATCAATGCAAAAGCAATGATAAACAGCAATATCCCGAATCCTGAAAGCATCACCCCAAACTTTTTCATGTTCTCGTTCACCTTGTCAATCAAACCCCGGTTGTAATGAAAGTCTGCCACAATCGATCGCCCGGCAATATCCGCCTCAAGACCCTTCAGACTGTCAAGGTTCGCATACTCAGACTTTACCCTCAGCTCTATCTGGTCTGGTATCGGTGACTTTCCAATAATCTCAATGAAATCCTCCCCGATATCCCTGGCATAATCCTGTGAAGCCTCCTCAGAAGAAATGAACCTGGTGCTTTTAACAGCATCCCGTGTATCCAGATACTTCTGAAACCGAAGAATATCGGTTTGAGGCGTCTCTTCATGCATATAAATGGTGAAGGAATAATTCTCCCTGACCCTGATGGAGATCTCACGGGCAAACAGAATAATCGCTCCGGTTAACCCCAACATGTATAAAACCAGGGTAATGCTTATACTGGTTGAGATATAGGAATTACGAAGCCTCCGCCTGGCAAATTTCTCCTCTTGCTTTGTCATAGGTTGATTTGGGATTGTAAAAATACAAAATTCATCTCCGTAAAAAAAATGAAAAAAATATGTTACGAATATTGTATTATTATACTTTTATCGTATATTTGCTCAATATTTCGTAAGCATTATGAATGATTTTTCGAACAATCAGAAATATTTGGATATTCTCAGGGCAGCCAGAATGCTGTTCTGGAAACACGGTTTCAAGCGGATAACCATTGAAGAGATCTGCAGGGAGGCCGGGGTAAGCAAGATGACTTTTTACCGGTTCTTTCCGCATAAACTTGAGTTGGCAAAAACGGTAATGAAAAAGGTGTTTGACGAGAACATAACTGAATTCAGGAATATCCTCACCTCGGAGCAACCGGCACCGGAAAAGCTGAAAGCGATGCTCCAGCTGAAAATTAAAGGCACCCATGACATAAGTCCGGAATTTATGCAGGATTTCTACAACAGCCAGGATACCGGCTTGATGCAGTTTATCGCAGAACAATCGGCACTGGTCTGGAACGAAATGGTCATTGATTTCAGGGAGGCGCAGCAAAAAGGTGTATTCCGGAAGGACCTCAACCTTGAATTCTTTATCCTTTTTGCACGCAAATCCATGGAAGTTGCCACCGACGACCATTTCAAAAACCTTTTCAGCACGCCGGAAGAGCTGATCCTTGAGCTCACCAATTTATTCATTTATGGCATAGCACCACGTGAAGATGAAAATTAGGCTGATCCATATCATTGTATTGTTCCTGCTGTGCCCTGAAGTCACACCCCAGGAGGTGCGTGATACCATCGTATTTCGGGGGCAGATTCCACTCTGGTTGAACATAAATCCCAAAGCAGAATTCCCTGTGATGACAGGTGTCCGGTATATCCCGGAACTGAGTTATACAAGGTTTCTGCGTGAAGACAGACAAATTGACTTCGAGGCATCAGCCAATTTCATGAATACTTTTGCCTTTAATCCGTTTGATACCGGTACCGGTGATATGCTGCTGAAACCTTACAGGGTTTGGGCCAGGTATTCTGGCAGGCAAATGGAAATCAGAGCTGGCCTGCAGAAGATCAATTTCGGTTCAGCCAGTATGCTCAGGCCCCTGATGTGGTTCGACAGCATGGACCCGCGCGATCCGCTGCAACTCACGGATGGAGTATGGGGCATTTTGGGCAGGTACTATTTCCTGAACAATGCCAATCTGTGGATATGGGGTTTATGGGGCAATGAGCAGCCGAAAACCTGGGAAATCGGAAGGACCAGCCAGGCTTACCCTGAGTTGGGGGGAAGGCTTCAGTACCCTGTTCCGCGTGGCGAGATAGCCCTATCAACCCACTACAGGGTCGCCGACACAAGAAAAACCGGCTTCGGTGTTACCCCTTATGCCATGGTCCCGGAATACAGGATTGGTTTTGACGGGAAATGGGATATCGGACCTGGTGTGTGGATTGAGGGGAGCCTCATTGCAAGGTCAAAACCGATTGGTCCAATGTCCAACCAGGTAATCCTGAATACCGGGGCCGATTATACACTTGGGATCGGAAACGGAATCACCCTTATGGCGGAACACTTCGTGTATGCCTGGGGGGAACAGCTCGACCGCCATCTTGGCGGTATGCATTTCACCGGGACCACCCTCTCTTACCCCTTAGGTTTATCGGATCACCTGAGCTGCATGTTTTTCATGCAATGGGATGATCCAAAACTCTATTCATTCATCACCTGGAAAAAACAACTCAACAAAATAGCCCTTTATGCCATGCTTTACTGGAACCCATCAGAATACAACCTGCCGCAGATGGGCAACGGGGCAGATTACTATTCCGGGCAAGGGATCCAGTTCATGGTTGTATTTCATCATTAAACATCATTCAAAGAATGGAAAATCACGCTGTTATTGCAATCGAAAACCTCACAAAGCGGTTTAAGGTCGGAACCGGTGACTTCACCGCCCTGAGCGGACTGAACCTCTCGTTCCAAAAAGGGGAATTTGCAGGGCTTGTCGGGCCAAGTGGCTCAGGAAAGACCACCCTGCTCAACATCATCGGCTCCCTGGATGTCCCTTCCGAAGGGGAAGCCATTGTCATGGGCAAATCGGTTTCAGGACTGAGCCACCGGGAATCTGCCCTCCTCCGCAATTACCACATCGGGTTCATCTTTCAGACCTACAACCTGCTGCCGGTATACACGGTGTATGACAACGTAGAGTTCGCCCTGTTGCTGCAAAGGATGACAGCCACAGCACGCCGGAAGGCTGTGATGGAGGCGCTGGAGTGGTTAGGGCTGGCCGATAAAGCCAACTCCAAGCCGGCGCAGCTATCGGGGGGGGAGAGCCAGCGGGTGGCCATTGCACGTGCCATGGTGAAAAAGCCGCAAATCGTACTGGCAGATGAGCCTTCAGCAAATCTGGATGCAAAGAATTCGCACCATATCCTCCAGACAATGAAGCAACTCAATAAAGAACTCGATACCACATTCATTTTTGCCACCCATGATGAAAAAGTCATGCAGTACCTGGACCGCATCATTCATCTGCGTGATGGCATTGTGGAACAGGATGAAATCATCTCCCACCCGTAATACAGAAAATCATGAATGCATTCAGACTGGCTTTTAAAAACCTGTTGGGTGCAGGTCTCAGAACCTGGCTCAACGTCGGTGTGCTCTCGTTCACCTTTGTGGTCATCGTATTCTACAATGGGATGCTCGACGGGTGGAACCGGCAGGCCATGGATGATACGATGGCCTGGGAAGTTGCAGGAGGACAACTCTGGCATCCGGACTATGACCGATATGACCCTTTTACCATCCAGGACGCCCACGCCCCGGTGAAGGGAGAGATCCTTACCGCTGTTCGGAACGGCTCCCTCACACCCATCCTGATCGCCCAGGGTGCCATTTTCCCTGAAGGGAGGATGATGAACATCCAGGTGAAAGGGATCGACCCTGAACAAAAAATCCTTAAACTTCCCTCCGCCCTGCTGAAGGATCAGCAGGTATCCCTCCCGGCAATGATCGGCAACCGGATGGCAAAACTTGCCAGGCTCAAACCCGGTGACCAGGTGATCATGCAGTGGCGCGACAGGAATGGCACCTTCGATGCACAGGAAATCACCATCGTGGAGGTATTTAACTCCAACGTTCCAGCGATTGACCAGGGCACCATCTGGATCCCGCTGGAGAAGCTCAGGCAAATGACGAATATGCCGGATGAAGCAACACTCCTGGTTGCAGACGAAACCTACAGCGCATCGGATCAAGAAGGATGGGTATTCAGGAACCAGGCATTCCTGCTGAAAGAGTTCAAAGAGATCATGCAATCCAAGAAAGGGGGCAGTATGATCATATACGGCCTCCTGCTTGCCATATCTCTTCTCGCCATTTTTGACACACAGGTGCTTTCGGTTTTCCGCCGGCAACGTGAAATCGGTACCTACATTGCCCTGGGAATGACCCGCTGGCAGGTGGTGAGGATCTTTACCCTGGAAGGGGGCGCTCACAGCATCCTCGCCATAATCGTGGGAGCCATTTGGGGAATTCCCGTTCTCCTTCTTGTCCAGAAAACAGGGATCCCTATGCCAGCTTCAACCACTGAAATGGGACTCTCCATCACCGATAGCATCATCCCCTATTACAGCCTGGGGATGATCCTCATATCCGTGCTCCTGGTGGTAATCTCAGCCACCATAGTGAGTTATATCCCCGCAAGCAAAATATCAAAAATGAAACCCACTGAAGCACTGAAAGGGAAAATACAATGATCAAATTCTTATTGAAAGGAATTCTCAACGACAGGAGCAGGAGCCTCCTTCCGGTGATTGTCGTAGGCCTTGGGGTCGCCCTCACCGTTTTGCTCACCTGTTTCATGGAAGGGGTATTTCAGGAGTCCATCACGATGAATGCCAACTTCACCACCGGCCATGTCAAAATCATCACCCGGGCTTTTGCTGAAGATGAAAGCCACCTGGCCAATGACCTTGCCCTGATTGAAACGGACAACCTGATGAATCAGCTCTCGTCAGATCATCCCCAAATAATCTGGGAAGAAAGGATCCGTTTTGGCGGATTGATAGATTTCCCGGATACGACTGGTGAGACCAGGGCTCAGGGGCCGGTACTGGGTTGGGGGATTGATCTGTTCTCTCCGGAATCACAGGAGATTCAAAGATTTAACCTGGCGGATGGCATATGCTCAGGCAAATTGCCTTCAAAACCCGGTGAAGCCCTCATTACGGACGACTTCGCCAAAAAATACGGCATTGCTGTCGGAGATCCGTTCACCCTCTTCGGAACCACCATGGATGGAAGCATGGCCTTCCACAACTTCACGGTGGCAGGTACCGTCAGGTTTGGCACCATGATGATCGACAAAGGAAGTGTCATTATTGACATTACCGACGCGAGGGAGGCCTTGAGGATGGAGGATGCTGCAACGGAAATCCTGGGCTTCTTCCCCGATGACAGGTACCATGATGAAGAAGCTTCGGTGATCGCTGCCGGCTTTAATCGGTCAACCAATCCTGATGATGAGTTTGCACCGGTGATGCTGAAGCTGAAGGAGCAGGGTGGGCTCGCCGATTACCTCGATTTGTCGCAGTATATGCGGGGTATCTTCGTATTTGTTTTTGTGATGGCCATGTCTGTCGTGTTGTGGAACACCGGGTTGCTTGGTGGACTACGCCGGTACACAGAGTTCGGCCTCAGGCTTGCCATGGGGGAAGAGAAAAGGCATATCTACCGCACCCTCATCTACGAAGGTATTCTCATCGGTGCGATAGGTTCTGTTTTAGGCACCCTGGTTGGGCTGGGATTCTCCTATTATCTCCAGGAAGTGGGCTTCAGCTTTGGTGATGCCATGCAAAGCTCCACAATCATGTTCCCCAATATCATCAAAGCAAGGATCATCCCTTCCGCTTTTTACATCGGGTTTATCCCCGGGGTGATTGCTATGGTCATGGGAAACGCCCTCTCAGGAAGGGCCATATACAAACGGCAAACCTCTCAGCTCTTTAAGGAACTGGAAAACTAAAATGCAAATGTTCAGGGTTTGGGGTTTGAGGTTCCTGATTCGAGGTTCCTGGTTCGAAGTTCCTGGTTCGAGGTTCCTGGTTCGAAGTTCCTGGTTCGAAGTTCCTGGTTCGAAGTTCCTGGTTCGAAGTTCCTGGTTCGAGGTTCCTGGTTCGAAG
>JAWOGX010000215.1:0-5864 GCA_046496455.1 Bacteroidales bacterium
GATTGAAGCCAATTTTACAGCTCCTGTTTTACCCTCTCAAACAACTGGTTGCGCTGCACCGGGATAAATCCTGCCTCACGAATTGCCATCGTCAGCATCCTGCTGTCAGCCCGGGAAGTGGCGCCTGCCGATGAAACCACGTGCTCCTCGATCATGACCGAACCAAAGTCGTTTCCCCCGCCATGCAGACATACCTGTGCCGCCGGAATGCCTACCGTAAGCCATGAAGGTTGCAGATTGGGAATATTGGGCAACATAAGCCTCGATAATGCAATGAAACGGATGTATTCTATCGGGGAGACACTGTTGAAAACCTTTTTCTGCTTTGCCAGTGCAGTGTTTTGATCCTGAAAAGGCCACGGTATAAAAGAAATAAAACCGACAGCCCCTGTTGGCCTCTGTTGCTGAATGTCACGCAAAAGTACCAGGTGCCTCATCCGCTCCTCCATCGTCTCTATATGCCCGAACATCATGGTTGCTGAGGTGATGATCCCCCGGCGATGCGCTTCGTGCATCACCTCAAGCCACTCCCCTGTCGTACATTTGCCCGGCGATAGCTGCTTCCTGACGCGGTCCGAAAGGATTTCAGCACCGGCTCCCGGAAGTGAATCCAGCCCCGAATCCAGCAATGTGTCCAGCACTTCACCAAAACTTAACCCTTCCAGCTTAGCCAGATGCGCTACCTCAGGCGGTCCCAGCGCATGAAGCTTCAACTGAGGAAACTCCCCTTTCAACGTCCTGAACAGGTCAGTATAAAAATCAAGGCCCAGCTTCGGATGCAAACCTCCCTGCAACAACAACTGGTCACCCCCCAACGCAAACAATTCCCTGATCTTTTCCCGGTATTCATCCATGCCGGTAATGAAGGCGCGCTCTGAACCGGAAGAACAGGAAAAATTGCAGAACAGGCATCCTGCATGACAAACATTGCTGATATTCATATTCCGGTCTACGATCCAGGTCACCTCAGATCCAGGATGCAACCTCATGCGCACTCGGTGCGCCGCAGCCATCAGTGCCCCCATTGGGGCCCCTTGCATCAGGGTCAACCCCTCTGCCTCAGTAAGAAATTCACCCTCAACACCTTTGACCAGCAAATCTGTTATTTTTTCTCCCATAAGATTTCCTCCTCCCCAGGGGGCGCTTTTCGTAATTGGTACCTCAGGATTTCCTATTTTTGCTAACAGAAAACCAAAGGCCTGGTTTGATCATCCTGAAAAAAAACTTCAGGGTCAGGCAAAAATACGCAGATCCAATGAAGATCACCCTGAAACCCGCTCAAAAGATCCACGCAAACCTTAGTTTTGCCCACCTGGTCAAGGATCTCCCCTCTTCCCACCTGTCTGAAGAAGAGAATGCTTTTCTGGCCAACCTCCAAAAAAGAAACCCTGAACAACTTTTCTTTGCTGTTCCCAGGCTTGGGCAACTGGTGGCGGTCATCCTGGTCAGCAAAGAGACTGACCCCGATGTAAGAACCGAAGAGTGCCGCAGGGCTGGAAGCAAACTCGCCGATCAGCTTGCAGAATACCGCACCGGTGATTGCTATCTGGCTGCCGGTGATGATGTGCCTTTTGAACATTTAACAGCGATGGCGGAAGGCCTGATGCTTGCCTCTTATCGTTTTCTTCCTTACCTGACAGGTAAAAATGCTGAAAAACAAGCATTTCCTGAAATCACACTCCATGTCGTGCATCCCGATGCGAATCAGCAAGCCCTGGATAAACTCACCCTGATCGTCCGTTACACATGCTTTGCCCGTGACCTGGTCAATGAACCGCCGTTCACCATGAATGCCGGCTCCTTCGCCGAACGGATTGCTGCCGAAGCTGCCCGGCTCGGCATCAGAACTGAAATCCTGGGAAAGAACAGGATAGAGACTCTGAAGATGGGCGGTTTGCTGGCTGTGAACCGGGGAAGCGTTGACCCGCCCACCTTCACCATCCTTGAGTATTTGCCTGACAATCCCGCCAACGACCGACCGGTTGTGCTGGTGGGGAAAGGGGTCATTTTCGACACCGGTGGGATGAACCTGAAAACCGGGTCCTTTATGGATGGGATGAAGTCAGACAAAGCCGGTGCCGCTACCATGGCGGCAGTCACCATGGCTGTGGCTGCTTTGCAATTGCCCGTGCACATCGTCACCCTGATTCCCGCAACCGATAACCGCGTTGACGGCAATGCCCTTCTTCCCGGAGAAGTGATCACCATGCACGACGGCACCACCGTTGAGGTGAAAAATACCGATGCTGAAGGGCGCCTGATCCTTGCTGACGCCCTCTCTTATGCCAAAAAGCTCAAACCTCTACTGGTGATCGATGCCGCGACCCTCACCGGCGCTGCCATGCGGGCAATCGGGCACTACGGTGTCGTTGCCATGGAGGAAAAAGCCCGTGAGGCGATGTCGTTGCTGAAAACCTCTGGCAGTGAAGTCTATGAGCGTATTGCTGAGTTTCCGATGTGGAAAGAGTACGACGAACAACTCCGCTCCGACATTGCCGATGTCTCAAACCTGGGCAGCGGAAACGGAGGTGCCATCACTGCAGCCCGCTTCCTTGCCAGATTCACCGATTTCCCGTTCATTCACCTTGATATCGCCGGGCCGGCATTTATTGAAAAAAAAGAGCATTACGCCCCCAAAGGTGGAACCGGCACCGGCGTCAGGCTATTGATCCGTTTTATCTCAAATTTCATCCAACACCCGAGTCTCCACAAACAATAATAACTGCACATTATGGAATTTACATCCCACGAAACACAACCTGATAACCTTGTCAGGGTTGGCATTACCCACGGTGATTTCAATGGCATCGGCTATGAGGTAATACTGAAAACCCTGGCTGACCCCCGCATTTGTGAACTTTGTACCCCATTGGTTTACGGCTCTTCCAAAATAGCTTCCTACCACAAGAAGACCATCAATATCCCTGAGTATATGCTGAATGTGGTCAAAAGGGCCGATCAGCTGCATCCCCGCAAACCCAATATCCTCAACATCTCCATGGATGAAGCAAGGATTGAGCTCGGAAAATCTACCACCCAGGCTGGTGAATTCGCTTTTGCTGCCCTGGAGAAGGCAGTTCAGGATCTCAGGGAAAACCGGATTGATGTGTTGGTCACAGGGCCCATCAATAAAAAGAATATTCAATCACTCAATTTTAAATTCCCGGGTCACACCGAATACCTGTCAAGCAGCTTCAATGCTAAAAAACATCTGATGCTGATGGTTTGCAGCCAGTTCAGGATCGGCACGGTGACAGGGCATGTCCCAATCAGGGAAGTAGCCGGGATGCTTTCCACCGACCTGATCCTGGATAAGATCCGCATCCTCAATGACTCACTGACCAGGGATTTTGGCGTGAGGCGCCCCCGCATCGCCATCCTGGGACTGAACCCCCACGCCGGTGACGGTGGTCTCCTTGGGAAAGAGGACCAGGACCTGATCATGCCCGCCATCCAGCGGGCCCAGCGCGAAAACATCCTTGCCCTCGGACCCTTCGCTGCCGACGGCTTCTTCGGAAGCGCCCAATACACCAAATACGACGCAATCCTGGCCATGTACCACGATCAGGGACTGATCCCGTTCAAAGCCCTCGCATTTGAAGGAGGCGTTAACTTTACGGCAGGTCTCCCGATCATTCGGACCTCTCCCGCCCACGGTACCGCATATGACATCGCAGGAAAGGACCTGGCTTCCGAGGAATCCTTCCGGGAAGCGCTTTACCTGGCTATCGATATCCACAGAAACAGAAATGAATACGCTGAGATCACCAAAGATCCGCTGAGATTCGGGCTGACCAGCGAAAATGTGGTGGATGAAGACGTGCCCGACCTCCCGGACGAACCGATGCTCTGATCATGGCGCTGAACTATTCCATCCGTGAACTCGCTGCGATGTGCAGCGCCTCAGTGATGGGGAACCATGATACCAAAACCATCGTCTCCCATATCTTCACCGACAGCAGATCCTATGCCCCACCGGTTGGAAGCCTCTTTGTCGCTATTGAGGGGGAAAGGCATGATGGCCACCGATACATCCCGGGCCTGATCCAGAGAGGCTTCAGGTGTTTCCTGGTCTCTGATACAACTTTTACCGGCAGCGCCCACCCCGATGCCACCTTCCTGGTGGTCGGAAATACCCTTGAGGCCCTTAGGAGCATTGCGTTGAACCATCGCGCCCATTATGATATTCCTGTTGCCGGAATAACCGGCAGCAACGGGAAAACGATCGTGAAAGAATGGCTGGCACAGCTTCTCGCCCCGGAATACAGGATCTGCAGAAGCCCCCTAAGCTACAACTCACAGATCGGCGTCCCCTTGTCTGTGCTTCAGATCAATGCTGATCATCAGCTCGGAATCTTTGAAGCAGGCATCTCACAACCCGGCGAAATGGAAAAACTGGAACCGGTGATCATCCCCACCTTTGGGGTTTTTACCGGTATCGGCGCTGCCCATGATGAGAATTTCACCGGCCGCAGGCAAAAAACTGAAGAGAAACTCAAGCTCTTCCGGAACACCGGGAACCTGATATGCTCTTCGGATGATGAAGAATCGCTCTCTATCCTGACTATTTTCGCGGCCAAACACAACATTCAGCTCTTCACCACCGGCACAGATCCGGAGAGCACACTGCAGATCATCAATACCGTTCACACTGAAAATCTGACAACGATCACCGCAGGTTTCCACGGTGAAATCTTCAGCTTCTCTATCCCCTTCCTCGATGATGCATCGGAGAAGAACAGCCTGCTGTGCGTGGCAACACTCCTCTTTCTCGGATATCAGCCGGAACAGATCAGCAGCAGGATGCTGCACCTGGAACCGGTTGCCATGAGAATGGAACAGGTCGAAGGGATCAACAACTGCATCCTGATCAACGACAGTTACAACAATGACCTCCTTGCGCTCAGTATGGCCCTGGATCATCTGCGCCATAACAACGCCAGGCCCGGAAAATTCCTCATCCTTTCAGACATCCTCCAGACAGGGATGCAGCGTGATCAGATCCTGGAGCACCTCTCAACACTGATCAACTCATACAGCCTGACCGGTTTTGTGGGCATCGGCAGCACCATGGCCAGACTCGATGGCAGGTTGAACTGTAACGCATGGTTCTATGAAGATACAGAACATTTCCTGCGCTATCACCCCATGTCCGTATTTCTCAACCATGTGATACTGCTTAAAGGGGCCCGCCCCTTCAGGTTTGAACGGATCAGGGATGCCCTGCAGAGGAAAACCCATGGAACGGTGCTGGAAATCAACCTCAACGCCCTGGTGCATAACCTCAACTTTTTCAGGTCAAGGCTGGAACGTGACACACGGATAATGGCCATGATCAAGGCATCCTCGTATGGAAGCGGCAGTTTTGAAATCGCTTCTGTGTTACAGCACCAGCAGGTGGACTACCTGGCTGTGGCTTATTGCGATGAAGGGGTTGAACTTCGCAAGGCCGGAATCACCATCCCGATCATGGTGATGAATCCCGAGCCGGCCTCTTTTGAGCTGATGATTTCCCTGCAGCTTGAGCCGGCAATCTATAGTTTCTCTCTTCTGAACGACTTCACCAAAGCACTTACAAGAAGCCATCCTTATGCCTGTCCCATTCATATCGAAGTGGATAGCGGCATGCACCGGCTGGGTTTCAACCCGGATGAAATCCCCGAACTGATTCACACCCTCTCCGGCAATGCCCTGATTGCAGTCAAGACTGTCTTCTCGCACCTTGCCACGGCTGACAACCGGACCGACACCACCTTCGCCAAAGCGCAGATTGACCTCTTCAGCCGCATCAAAGAGAAGTTTACGGAGGGCATTCATCCGACGCCCTGGTTTCATATCCTGAACTCTGCCGGCATCCTCAACCA
>JAWOGX010000293.1:0-8197 GCA_046496455.1 Bacteroidales bacterium
GCTGCCTTCTCGGTATATAACCGGGGAAGCCGCATCAGGAAACTGATACTCGCGCTTAAGTATGACGGCAGAAAGGAGATAGGATGGATGTTCAAGAAAAACAAACCAATAAAACCTCAACTACTATGAAAGCAAAAATTCAACGTGTTCTCTTTCTGCTGATCGTCCTCGCAGGATTTCACACCATGACAGCCCAGACGGTGCTGATTGTGCATGGAACCGTCAACAACCTGAACAACCAGCCCATTGCGGGAAAGCAGGTGACCATTGTGGTTGACAGCGTATTCGGCCCTGTGCTCCCGTTTTCCTATACCAGCGTGACGCAGACAGGCCCCAACGGACAGTATGTGGATACCGTGCTGCTGCCTGCCAATGCCTACTTTGCGATGGTGCTCACCTATGTGCAGGATTGCAACAATATAATGCAGTATAATTTCAGCGGATTCCAACCGCCCACACCATTGCCCGCCATGAATTTCAACATTTGCGACAGCGCTGTGGCAACGAACTGTGTTGCCGGGTTCCAGGCGAACCCCAGCCCGAATTCAATGCTGGTTAATTTCACCGATATGTCGATACCTTCGGGTGGGTCAAGCATTGTATCATGGTTCTGGAGTTTTGGCGACAGTGCTACAAGCACCCTGCAGAACCCCAACCACACCTACGCACAGCCGGGCACCTATTATGTATGCCTGACCATCACCGACAACACCAGTTGCACCAATACTTTCTGCATGCCAGTCGTTGTGTCCGGAATTCCGCAGAACACCTGCCATGCAGGGTTCAACGCCATACCGGTCGGTGGCACCCTGGGAGTTACCTTTATCAACACTTCAGTTTCGACCTATGGGCCGGCACTTCATAATGTGGATTATGTATACAGCTTCGGTGACGGCACATCAGCCACGGCATCCACCATGGCGAACCTGCAGCATACCTACAATGCACCGGGTGTTTACTATGTATGCCTTACGATGCAGGTGACCAATGTGGCAACTTCGACGGTGGTGTGTAGTGATACCTGGTGTGATTCGGTTCTGGTGGGAAGCGTCAACCCGACCAGTTACCTTTATGGCATGCTGACCGCCAATGGCGCCGGAGCGGGTCCCTCTCTGGTTTACCTGATCCAGCACAACGCCTTGCTGGGCACGCTTACCGCGGTTGATACGACCCTAAGCATTGATTCAGCCGGAGTTACCATGTATTATTTTTCGAATATCATACCCGGTAATTACCTGGTGAAGGCAGCCATGCTCCCTTCAAACCCATCATATGCTGTAAATATGCCTACTTATCACGCTTCCTCACTGTTCTGGAACCAGGCCGGTACCATCAATGTGATGCCCAATGCCCTTACCCAGGCCAACATCAGTTACATCCAGGGGGTCAATCCAGGCGGCCCTGGCTTTATCGGCGGGCTGATCTCCCAGGGGGCCAACAAAGGTGCCGGTGACCCGATTGAAGGGGTGCAGGTCTTGTTGCTGGATGCCAACAACGGTGACCAACCGGTTAGTGTTGTTTACTCTGATGCTGCCGGACAATTCGGGTTCACCAATATCCCCTATGGGACTTACAAAGTGTATGCAGAGATGCTCAACAAAACCACGGTCCCGGTGGTGGTTACCATTGATGCCACCACCCCAAGTACCGATGGCATCCAGATCGTAGTAGGGAGTTCCTGGATCTCCTCCATCAGCAAAGCTGAAAGCTTCGCAGCAGGTGTAGTTGGCAATATCCATCCGAATCCTGCTTCCGATGCATGCTATCTTGACATCTCTGCTGAGCGTTCCGGTATCATCACCCTGGAGGTGGCAGACCTGACCGGAAAAGTGATCAGGTCACGCAAAGTGAATCTGCAGCCAGGACATAACAGGGTGAAGGTGGATGCGGAAACACTGGGTGGCGGTGTTTATCTGGTTACCGTAACGGCAGAAGATGGCACCAGGGCAACCCGGAGGCTGATCAGAAACTAACCTGAGCATATACGGTGATGAATGCCTGACCTGCAAGCACTGATACAGGGTTGCATTGAACGCGATCCGCAGCGGATGGAGCAATTCTACCACAGATTTGCTCCATCCATGTGGGTCGTTTGTCTGCGTTATACCCGCAACACGATGCTTGCCGAGGATGTGATGCAGGAGGGTTTTATCAGGGCATTTGACCAAATGGCGAATTATACGGGCAAAGGGTCACTCGAAGGGTGGCTCCGGAGGATATTCATCACTTCAGCGATCAACCATTTTAAAAAGCATTACCGTTTGGACAAACAGGATAGGGCGCTTGAGAAAGTGGCTTATCTTGAGGACCGGAGTGGCAGCGATATTATCGGGCAGCTGAGTATGGGGGAGTTGCTGGAGATGCTGAACAGGCTACCGGATGGCTACCGGGTTGTTTTCAATTTATATGCGATAGAGGGTTACAACCATCGTGAGATCGCGGAGATGCTGGGTTTTTCGGAGGGTAACTCCAAGTCGCAGCTTGCGAGGGCGCGTGCAATGCTGCAGCGGATGCTGGTGAAACTTGAAGCGCTGGAATCGCTGGCAACCGGAAAAACAATGAAACCATAAAAGGTGAATTATGAATACGGATCATCAAATCGACAAAACGTTCCGGGAGGGGCTTGAGGGGAGCCGGATGGATCCCCCGCCTCACCTTTGGGGCAAGATATCGGAAAGCACAGCCAAGGGAGCGCCACTTAACGGGCAGCAACGCAGGAGAGGTATGTTCTTCCTGATCAGCGGCACCGGTTTGCTGGTGCTGACAGGCATTATCCTTTTCCTGACCCTTCCCTCCGGTCGAAAGATGCAGGAGCAACACACAGTGGAGCCCCCGGCCCCGGTTGTATCGGCACAAAACATTGAAAACACTCCGCAACCGGTTCAAACGTTTCATCCCCAACCTGGAAACCTTACGCATCAATCCAATACAATACCTGAAGGGAACGTCCCCGGCGCCCTTGTCACAGCTGAATCATCCGAAGAAAAAACAAAAAAAGCCCCCGGAGAAATCACGGCACAAGATGTCATAGGCGCAACCCTGCCGGAGGAGAGAATACCTCAGATTGCAGTGGAAAAAACGGTCGGACAGATATCAGCTGATGCAGAAATTGGGATAACGGTTGGGAGTTTTGAAGCGACAGACGTTATGGAAGATACAACACCAGAGGAGCAAATTGCTCCGGAAACAGAAGAAGATCGGAAAATACCGGAACCGCCAATCAGCAACATCAGAAAAAGGGAGGTAAATATTGATATTGCCAGGGGATGGTCATCCGGTATCGCCTTGCATGCAGGCCCTTTGCTGTTTCAACCCGTTTATCCGCCGGATCAGAAGATAGGTGCCGGTTTGGATGGTCTGGCTTATGGTCATCTGCAGTACAGACGACTGAGCGTGGGAGCAGGGCTGGGATTGACGAGGTTCCGGGAGAAGGGCCCCTGGGAACTCGAAATCCTTCAGCTTGACACCACCGGAACGTACCAGTATGTCACCGGCGTCAATTTTCAGCCCGTTTACAATCCGGTGGATTCCACCATCACCGGTTATACGGCCGTCAATATCAGTACAGTGAACCATCCCATTGTAGACAGCTCCCTGACCGTGATCACCCGTGATGCTATCAACCGTTACACTTTTCTGCAGGTTCCTTTGTTCGTCGGTTATGATTTCCTGCGGACGGAAAACTCAACCATCACAGCAATGGGGGGCGTGATCCGAAATGTGATGATTGCGGAGCAGAAACCTGTGCCGGAGTATGGCGATGAGAAGCTTTTGTATGCCAGGCATGATCTGGGTCTTTTACGGAAAGAGGAGTACTGGCAGTACCATCTCGGGATTCGGGTTCGGTACGATCTGAACCATGTGTGGTATGCAGAGGGGATGGCTTCATACCGGAAAGCTTTCAATACCCTTTACGAGGGTTCGGCAGCAACTGGAAAAACTTCAATGGTGCTGATCAGTGCCGGGATCGGGTTCTGGTTTTAAAGATTTATTACGATTCAGGAGAGCGAGTATTTTTAGGAAATAAAGAGAGATAAAGAGATGAAGACAACAATATCAACCTACCGGTGGGGACCATTCAGGGTATTGCTGCTGCTACTGATGATACAGGCGGCAACGATGGTTCACGGCGCAGACCTGAAGTTTGTGGCCGTGGTGTACGATCAGGCCACTTTTATTCCGGTTTCGGGAAAGCAGGTGCTGTTCCGGATTGAGCGTATCATCCCGGCACAGACGGTTTACCAGGTCACTGCTATCACCAATGCTTCCGGGGAGGTCATTGCACCGGTTATTACCCTTGCCGATTCAGTTTGGTACCGCTACACCTATAGTGTGCTGGATTGCCAGAATAACCTCATCGCTTTTTCTGATTCCCTTCAGGTCAATGGAAACGATACCCTGTTCAGTTTCCTGGGGATCTGCCATTCAACGGTGCCCGGCACCTGCAATGCAAATTTCATCTTTCAGCAGGATACTGCCAACCCGTTCCTGATCCATTTCCAGAACACATCCACCGGCAGTTACAACCAGGTGAGCTGGAGTTTCGGCGATGGCACCACCTCAAACCTTCAAAACCCTCTGAAGCAATATTTCTCCCCGGGGGTTTACCTGGTCTGCCTGACGGTTACAGATACCGGTTCATTCTGTCAGCACTCCTGGTGCAATGTGGTGAGCATCACGCAGGGGGTGATCATCCAGACACAGTTCGTGCATCAGATTGATTCGTTTGCCGTCACACCCCGGAAAGTGAATTTCACCGACCAGACGGTTTCCAACATACCGGTCAACCATTACCTGTGGACATTCGGAGACGGTTCAATGGCTGCGATACCCAACCCTGTGCATCAATACCAGCAGTCGGGCACCTTCCAGGTTTGTCTCCGCTCCGGACTTGCCGGAGGGGTTCATGACACGGTATGCCATATGGTGTCGGTTCCGGGATATTTCAACCTCTGGGGGCAGGTTTTTGCCGGCAACAGCACGATCGGCAGCGGTAAGGTACAGCTTATCAACCCGAAGGTCACCCCAAAGGGTTATCCGGTGCTGGATGAAATCCAGTTGACAGGAATCGGGCTGTATTTCTTTGCGCAGCGTATCACCCACTCCTATTTGCTGAGGTCATTCCCCGAATATGGAAACCCGCAATTTGCCGATTATCTTCCGACCTATTCAGGCAACGTCGTGTTCTGGAAAGAGGCAAGTCGGATCGAATTGCTGGCTGATACAGGCAACACCGATATTGCGCTGGTGAAGAAAATGCCATTATTGACAGGCCCCTGCACCGTTGGCGGTGTTGTGGTCTCCAATGCAGGGCCGGCAGGATTTCCCGGAGCGCTGGTGTTGCTCCTGAACCCGGACAACGACAACATCCTTGCATTTACTTTTGCTGATACAGCCGGCAACTGGTACCTGGACCAGCTCCCTTATGGCTCATATACCCTTGTTGCCGAAGTACCAGGCCTTGATGCCACACCGGTACCCGTTGAACTGTCACCCCTCAATCCGAATTTCACCAATGTGATGCTTCCTCTTTCCGGAACAACCGGTATCAATGAAGGCGTGAAACTGCAAACGCTTTCCTGTTATCCAAATCCTGCATCCCGGGAAATTACGATTGCCTTTCCACATTCATCCAACCCGGAAGAGTTGCTGATCTATAATGCCTCAGGGATAAATGTCCTTCGAAAGAGATTGGTTTCCGCTACTCATGATCACCAGACCCTTGACATTTCCAGTTTAGCAAACGGGTTTTACACTGTAAAAATCAGGGCACTGAATATGTCATGGACTGCAAGGTTTCTTAAGGTTGAGTAGTGCTTTAATTTCAGATGATCCATCTCATTGATCTGCATTTTTGATAAAGGGATGAGAAGGAAGCTTTTTTTCTTCTAAAAACTATTTTACATATTTCAATAATGTTTCATATCGCAAATAAAAGTGTTATCTTTGTCTTATTAAAGATACATTAAATGAAAAAGGAGCAGGTTATTCTACCAGGAAACCAAAGGATTCTGATTACAGTGGGTGAAAATATCCGATTGGCACGTTTACGGAGGAGACTCAGTGCAGAGCAGGTATCAGAGCGAGCGGGAATAGGGCGCAGCACACTCTGGAAGATCGAAAGAGGTGCACCGGAGGTGGCAATCGGCAGTTATTTGCAGGTTTTATTCATTTTGGGATTGGAGAGAGATCTGGCAAAAGTTGGTAGTGATGACATACTGGGCAGGAAATTACAGGATGCGGGATTGAGCACGATGAAGCGTGCTCCTAAAAGAATAGAATAACATGGCAAATCAGGAAACTCGCAGGATATTGGTTTACGCCGGTTGGTATGGGCATAGCAGTGATAGATTAATAGGAGAACTGAAGGTCCAGAGGGTGCGCAGCAAGGAAATATTTGCTTTCGAATATTCCCACGAATGGCTGAAGGACCCTGGTTGTCAGTTGTTGGATCCTGATTTGCAATTATATGGAGGAAGGCAATATGTTCAGGAGCCGAAACCAAATTTCGGGATATTTCTGGATTCATCCCCGGATCGGTGGGGAAGAATGTTAATGAGAAGAAGAGAATCGATGTTGGCCAGACAGGAAGGCAGAGCTCCCGGGTTGCTGTTGGAGAGTGATTATCTTCTGGGGGTTTACGACAAGTACAGAATGGGAGGGATCAGGTATAAGACGGATGAGGATAGCGAGTATTTAAATAGCCAGGTCGGTCCGGCAGTTCCTCCCTGGAGTTCTTTGCAGGATCTGGAGTATGCGAGCCAGGTTATCGAACATGAAGATATTGAAGGGGAAAAGGAGACTACATGCAAATGGCTGAACATGCTGATTGCACCGGGATCGTCATTGGGAGGAGCCCGGCCTAAGTCCGGAGTATATGACAAGGAGCAGCAGCAGTGGATCGCAAAATTCCCCAGTGTCAATGATGAGTTTGATATTGGCTCATGGGAAATGGTTTTAAACCATCTTGCAGAGAAATCAGGCATTACTGTGCCTGAGGCCAGAATCATGAGGTTGTCAGGCAGATACCACACCTATCTTTCGAAGCGGTTTGACCGTACAGCAGACGGAGAGCGAATTCATTTAGCGTCGGCAATGACAATGCTTGGCCGCCTGGATGGCGATCATGCTTCCGAGGGTATCAGTTACCTTGATTTGGCCGGGTTTATCATGCGAAACAGTCCAAATCCGAATCAAGATCTTATACAGCTTTGGCGCAGAATTGTTTTCAATATCCTGGTTTCCAATACAGATGACCATCTTCGCAATCATGCTTTTATTTTTAATCAAAGCGGCTGGAGCCTGTCACCAGCTTTTGACATGAATCCAAATCCTTGGGGGGGGGGATTAAGTTTAAATATTTCCGAAGATGATAACACCCAAGACATTGAGCTCGCCATGTCGGTTGCAAAATATTTTCAGCTCCCGGGTAAGGAGGCCAGTAAAATTGCACAGGAAATACATCTTGCAGTGCGTCAATGGTCTAAAGTTGCCCTCCATATTCAAATCCCTGTTGCTGAAATTGAAAGAATGCGAGGAGCTTTCAAGGTATGATCCCATCAGGCAACGCGATCAGAAGAACTCCTACGGCGCCAGCGAGAACCTGATGCTGATACCGGCGTTGGTATTGCTGATATCGAACTGGTTGCTGACATGGGGTTTGGTAATGATCTGGTCGTAGAAAAGCCTGAGGTTGATCTGCTGGCTGATCATGTAGTCGGCTGCAAAATTGATGGAAACATTGCGCTGGCCCTGTGACGGCTGGTCAATGTCTTCAACGATTTTTCTCAGGATGGTCATGTTGTTCCTGAACGAGAAGTCGAGGCGGAGGGTGAGGTCGCTTTCCAGGGTCCTGGTGCGGCCTGCTGATTTAATGTTGAACTTCACGTTTTTGAAACGGTACCCGCTTCCGATCACAAAATCTTTGCTGAACACTTCCGTGATCTGGTAGTTGGCGAAGCTGAGCGACAATGTTCTGGCCCTTTTGAATTCGATATTGGCCATAAAGCTGTTGTTCATGGTCATATCGAATTTGATCAGCGGGCTAAACTGCTCGGAGATCGTCACCTGGCCTATTTCATATTTTGGCAGATAGTTGTTGCCAAGTTCATCCCTGTTGATCTGGTATCCGTCATCAACCTCGGTGTACCTGATATTCCTCGTGATTCCCCCGATAATAAAATTGGAGCGGTATGCG
>JAWOGX010000257.1:0-11877 GCA_046496455.1 Bacteroidales bacterium
GCCCTGGTAGATCTGGATAAAGCCATCAGGCTTGACAGCACCGATGAGAATGCGTATTCCAACCGCGCCCTTGTGTTCTACTATACCAACCGTTTTCCTGAAGCCATCAATGATGTGGACAGGTATCTGCGCATCAGGCCCGGAGACCCGGATATGCACAACCTGAGGGCCCTGGCATACCGGCAGAATAACCAGTTCGACAAAGCCCTGGAAGATTTCAATATGGCCATTGCCCTGAACGGAAATCAGGGGGCATTCTTTCAGAACCGCTCTTTCCTCCATTTTGCCATGGGCAACAACGAAGCTGCGTACAAGGACATCATAAGAGCGCAACAACTTGGTATCACGGCAGATCCCGGGTATCTCGCCCGGGTCTCCCCAAAACAATAATCATCATGAAGGTCTATCCCAAAATCCGGAAGTCAGTTTTTACGCAGCGTCATTCAAATCAGCGCTTCAGCCCCGTGATTCGCCTCTCCGGTTCATCGGCCCCATTTCATGGGTTCGCCAGGCTTTTACCGGTTTTTTTTATGCTGATGTTCAGCCAGATCAACATCCAGGGCCAGACGGTGGTTTTTTTTGAAGACTTCGAGAACACCTCGTCCCTGGCCGTCACATCCTCAGGTACCCCTGGATGGGGCATCAGCACCCTCCTGGCGGCAGGGGGTATCCGCTCAGACAGTGCAAACTGCTCCACTCCCGGCGATTCATCGGTGCTGGTCACTGCACTGCCCGTCATCACAACCGGCTTTGGTTATGTTTTGCTTGAGTTCGACCATATCTGCAAGATTGAATTCTACGATGCTGCCTATATCGAAGTCTCCGGCAATGGTGGTACAACATGGACACGTCTTACCGGCGCCCATTACCTTGGCACCGGTCAGTTTGTCAGCGGAGGCAATAAGTTCAACTCTACGTCATACCTTGACTGGCTCCCCGGGAATCCTTCCCCGCCCACAAATTCCTGGTGGAAGCATGAATATTTCGATATCTCTTCCATAGCAGGCAACAGCAACAGTGTGCTCGTGAGATTTATCCTGAAGGATGAAAATTTTCAGAATATCTTTGACAACTACGCCTGGTTCCTGGACAACATCAAAATCACTGCAGCACTCTCAGAACTGACACCACCCTCGATTACCCTCATCCCACCGGTGCTCCAGGGGTTGAAATTCAGCCTGGGCCCTTATCCCATTCCAGCCCAGATCACCGACACCTCGGGTGTCGATACAGCCCTGGTAGTTTATCGGGTCAATCACGGCACCTGGGATACCACCGGGATGGCCAGCCTGGGCAATAACCTTTTCCAGGGGACCATCCCACCGGTGAACGACCTGGATACCATAGATTATTACATTGTCGCCATTGATGGTTCTTTGAGCCATAACACCGGCACCTGGCCCTCTCCCGGTTATCTCACTGCCATTGCTTCTAGCGGACTTTACACCCCCTATTTCAACGATTTTGAAACTGCCGATTCACTATGGATCCCATCCGGCAATACGGCATCAACGCGCTGGGAGTGGGGTGCGCCGGCATACGGCGTGCTGACCGGAGCCTGGAGCGGGCAGTCGGCCTGGACCATCAATAAAGACTCCCTCTATGGCAATAGTGCAACGACTACACTCACATCTCCCTACTATAATTTCACCCAGGCCACCAATCTCGTGTTGTCGTTCAGGCAGAACCGGAATACTGAGTCAAGGTGGGACGGCATGCATCTGGAATACACCACCGATGAACTGAACTGGTATCTCCTTGGTGTTCTCAATGATCCGGCAGGGGAGAACTGGTACACCGACACGATATATGCTACCGGCGGGAGCCCGGCCTGGGAGGGTTCGTCAGGAGGATGGATCCGTTCATCATATCGCCTTACGCTGCTGAACAATGTCCCGATGGTGAGGTTCCGGTTTGTCTTCAATTCTGATCCCTATGTGGTGTATGAAGGGGTCTCCATTGATGATTTTTCCATCAGTCCGAGGCCTGCAGTGGATTTGGCCATGAAGGAGGTGCTGTCACCGCAGAAGGGTTGCCAGCTGGGATTGGAAACCGTGAGTGTGAAAATCCGTAACGAGGGGCTGGATACGCTCCATGCCATACCGCTTCGTTACCATGTGGCCGGTGCCCCGTTTCCGGTGCAGGAGATCGTGCAGGATACCCTGTTCCCAGACAGCAGCATGGTGTTCAACTTCGCAACCCCGGTCAATCTTGCGGTCACAGGGAATGACTCCCTGTTTCAGATTGCCGTGTATGTAAACCTCCCGGCTGATACGCTGCATGAAAACGATACCCTGGCCATCGCAATCCTTTCGGGTAGCATCCCTACCGATCCCGTTGCTGTTCATCAGACGATTCCCTATGCCACCGCCACACAGGTCACGGCCGTTTCATCCGACTCCCTCTTCTGGTTTGACCAGCCTGCTGGTGGCAATCTGCTGCACATCGGGCAGGTACTTCAGACACCGATCCTCTACGATTCGGCTACCTGGTGGGTGGAAGCAAGGGCCGGCATCGGCACGCTGAGGTTTACCGAACTCACCCTGGAAAGCACAGGGGCAGGAAGCACAAACCCCTATCCATCGTATATACCCCCCTCCACCCAATGGGATGGCATAGAGATCACCAACACCGGAGAATCTCCGGTTGACCTGGATGGATATCTCTTCCATATGCAGGGATACAAAGCCATTGATTATGCGCTTCCGTCCGGTCTGGTCCTGATGCCAGGTGAACTCCTGGTCCTCTCCATCTACGCTTTTCCGGCCATCCCCGCCGATTCAGCAAACCGTTTTTTCGTGGCAGGAAACCAGTCGGTCTTCGGCTCCTCTCAGCTCGGATTCTGGCTAGAAGCCCCAGACGGCTCTGTGGAAGATGCCTTTGCCGTGAACGGATATCCATTCCCGGCAGGGTCCCCCGTTACTGCTGCCCATTGGTCCGGTACTATTCCCACCGCAACAGGAAAGGCTGGTGTGATCAGGATCTACGATGATTCCAATACAGCCTCTGACTGGGTGCTCGCAGACCAGCCGTCACCCATTCAGACCATCGGGGCCTATAATCCACAACTCAATCCGGTAACCTCGCTGGGTTGCCCGGGAAACAGGGTGCCGGTCAATGTGTATATGGCTTCCTATCCGCCACTTGATGCGGGTGTGGTCACCATCATTACGCCAGTCTCTGCTACCGGGCTTACCGCTGCCGAAACCCTTTCCATTGTCGGCAGAAACTACGGAACACAGCAGATCAGTGGCTTCAACCTTTCCTTCTCACTTGATGGCGCTGCCCCGGTCACAGAAACCTATACCGCGGCAGTCCAGCCCGGCGATACATTCAGTTACTCCTTCCTTACAACCCTCGATCTTTCCGCCTATCAGATTTACCAGTTGAAAGTGTGGGTCTCACTTACTTCTGATACCGTGCCCATCAACGATACCCTTGAGAGAACCATCATCCACCTGTTGCCCCCATTCTGCACCTCCTCGGCCATGTACAATTCCCTGGCAGATATCGGCTCTGTTGAAATCGGCAGTTTTATCAACAACTCCCCATCCGGGCTGAAGCTTTATACCGATTACACCCATCTCCCTCCGGTCAGCCTGATACAGGGGCTTAACTATCCGATGACGGTTAATATGCAACCGCAGACCTCCTATAATTACATCTTTGGAATAAAGGTTTTCATTGATCTCGATGGGGATGGGAATTTTGATCCGCTCACCGAAACCCTGTTGAGCGGACTGACCTCTTCGACGCAGACTTCCGTATCGGGGATATTAAGTATCCCTTATGGTGCCAAAACCGGACTGGCCAGGATGAGGGTGGTGATGATGTACACTTCGAACCTTGCCAATGTGTTGCCATGTGGCACCTATAACTATGGCGAAACAGAGGATTACACCGTGATGATCCATCCCCCGCTTGCCTTCGATGCCGGTGTGGTCGGCATATCATCCTTCAACCCACCGCTGATCGAAGGGTCTGTTATCAATATGAGTGCATGGATTAAGAACCTGGGGTCTGATACCCTCTCACAGATTCCGGTGGGATGGATAATCACCGGTGGATCACCCAATATGTCAACACTCAATGCGACACTGAACCCCGGTGACAGCATCCTGCATCTTTTGCCTGTTCCGCTGACAGTACCCCATTCAGTCTTTGCCCTCAAAGTGTTCACGGACCTCCCCAACGACCAGTATCGAATCAACGACACAATTTCACAATATCTGCTTGGCGAAAAAGATTACACCCCCTTCTTCTTTGATGATTTTGAAACAGAAGACAACAACGGCTGGGTCTCTGAGCAGATTTCGCTCTGGCAGCATGGTGTCCCTAATGCCAGTCTGATTAAAACCGCCCATAGCCCCACACGTGTATGGACCACCAGGCTCACGGGCAACTACCTCAACAATGTGCAGAAGGGGCTTATCTCCCCGGAAATCAACATCACAGGGCAGAGAGGCCTTTCCCTGCGATTCTGGCACTGGTATGAAACTGAGTATGGGTTTGATGGTGGCAGCGTCAAGTATTCCCTGGATGGGGGCAACACATTCATCACACTTGGACTTATCGATGATCCGCTGGGGGTGAACTGGTACAACGCATTTGCAAGCGGGAAGTTCTCCTTTTCGGGCTCAACCGGCAAGTGGGTGTACTCCTCCTTTGACCTTTCAGCCTTTGAGAATCAGCCCAATCCTATAAGATTCAAGTTTGATTTCTTCTCCAACGCCACTTTGTCCTACAATGGCTGGGCGATTGATGACTTTATGATTTCGGTGGAGAAAGACAGCATTGATGCTGGTATCAATGCGATCATGCAACCCATCCTGACAATCCCGCAGGGCAACACATTCAAAGTTACCGTGAGGATCAAGAATTACGGAAAGACAACGCTGTACACGGTACCTCTTGCATTTACCATCAACGGGGGTCCTGAGATTCAGGCCACCTGGACGGGGACCCTGCAGCCAGGCAATACGATCACATACCAGGTGCCCACAGCCGCCATTTCCCCGGGATACATGGAACTGAAAGCTTACACCAAGGTTTCCGGTGATCAGTATACTTTTAACGATGCTGTCACCAAAGAGATTGGCCATGTCGGGGTGCATACTCCGGACGAAAGCCTCTTTGTGACGGTTTACCCGAATCCGGCAAGCGGTGTGGTCAACCTCAGGCTCAACCTGCCGGGAAACACCGGGGCAAAAGGTGTTTTGCAGGACATGACCGGAAGGGTGCTGGCCGGATATGCATGGGATTTTCAGCCGGGAATCAATGATGAAATCCTTGATGTATCCGGGCTGGCACCTGGCATCTACCTGCTGATGATCGAAACGGATTTCGGAATGACATCCGCCAGGGTAATGGTACTCTAAAGATTCGTGCCTTCAGTCGATGCCTTCCATGCCAGAAACTGCTCTATGGCAAGCCCGTCGGCAAGCCCGAACTTGGGTGCCGTGATCCTGCTGATTTTCCCCCATTTGGTGATTTTCAGGAATATTTCCGCCGCAGGCACAATGACATCTGCACGGTCACTGCGCATTCCATAACGGTCGGCCCTCTCCTGAACTGTCATGTCACGCAGCAGTTCATAGGCTCCCTTCAGTTTCTTGCGCGAAATCACAAAGTCTGTCGGGCCACCGAACAACTTGACCAGTTTGTTGATGTTCCCCCCTGATCCTATGCAATTGATCTTCTCACCAACGGGGATGTTGTTTTTGATCCAATCTTTCATGAGACCCCATGCTTCGTCATTAACCCTGTCGTTCATCAGCCTGATGGTACCGATGTTGAATGATTCAGAGGCCAGCAGGTTTTTGCCGTCGAAAAGTGAAAGTTCGGTACTTCCACCCCCGACATCAATATAGAGATTGTGCCTGATGGCAGGGTTAAGGTGAAAGTTATTGCAGGAACTTATCAGCCGTGCCTCCTCATGCCCGTCAATCACCGCTATCTCAAACCCTGTCGCTTCTTTAATGGCATGCAGCACCTCAGTGCGGTTCGCAGCTTCCCTCATGGCTGCAGTGGCGCATGCCCGGTAACTGATTGGATCATACACATCAATCAGCAGCTTGAACGCCTGAAGCGTCCTGATCAGCATGGATTGCCTGAAAGCACTGATCCTTCCGGTTGCGAAAACATCCATCCCCAATCGCACAGGGATTCTTACAAGGGTTGCCTTTTCAGGTATTATCTCACCCCCGGAATTCTCGTAAACACTTGCAAAGAGCAGTCGGACAGCGTTTGATCCAATATCAACAGAAGCAAAAACTTTTGGCATTTCAGATACTCTTTGATTTAAAATAGGCATAATGTTCAGCCTGTGACCTGCAGGGCGGGTCGGATGTGGTTTTGTACTGGTTCATCCGGTGGTAATCCAGATACCTTGCCTTTACATTATCACGAAGCTGTATGTTCAGGTAATCCATCAATTCCTGCTGCAATAGAGGGTCCTGCACAGGTACTGTGACCTCAATCCTGTGGTCAAGGTTCCGGGTCATAAGATCTGCAGAGGAAAGATAAAACAGCGGTTTCTGGTCATTACAGAATACAAAGATTCTGGAGTGTTCAAGGTAATGGTCAAGAATGGAAATGATCTCAATATTTTGTCGTTCCTCTTCAGTTTTGGGCTGAAGGATGCAGGAGCCACGGATGATCAACTTCACTTTAACCCCAGACTTTGCCGAATCGTAAATCTTTCTGGCCAGGGCTTCATCTACAATATTATTGACCTTAATAATCACCCAGGCTTCCTTCCCCGTCTTTGCATTTTTCACCTCCTGGTTCAGCAAGCTGATTATCCCGCTGCGTGTATTGAACGGCGAAACAAAAAGTTTTTTAAACCTGTACTGTTGATAGTTGGCTTCAAAAAGATCGAAGACCTGGCTCACTTCATGCCCAATCTTTTTGTCTGTAGTCAGCAGGCTGGTATCGGAGTAAACCTTTGAGGTGAGTTCGTTGAAGTTGCCGGTGGAGATGTTGGAATACACCATCTCTTTGCGCCCTTCCCTGCGTTTGATGAGGATAAGTTTGGCGTGAACCTTGAATCCGGGAATCGTCCTGATGATTTTCACCCCCTCTTCCTGAAGCCTTTCAGCCCAGTAAATATTGGCTTTTTCATCGAACCTGGCCTGCAATTCCATGTACACCGTCACAGCCTTGCCATTGCGGGCTGCATTGATCAGTGCGTTGATCACTTTCGAGTTTGGTGCAGCGCGGTATATTGTCATTTTGATGCTTCGGACATACGGGTCGATGGAAGCTTCGCGCAACAGATCTATGATATGATGGAATGACTGGTAAGGGAAATGAATAAGGATGTCTTTGTCTCTGACAGCGCCAAGCACACTCCTGCCGTACGGAAGATCAGGGTGGTGAACGGGAGGCATGGGGGGGCAAAACAGTGCAGAGGCACCAACCTCCGGGAAATCCATAAAATCTTTGAAATTGTGATAACGGCCCCCTTTGATCATCACATCGGATTTCGAAAGCTGCATTTTCTTTATTACTGTTTTCAGCAACTCTTCAGGGATGTTCTTGTCGTAGACCAGCCGCAGGGTGGAACCCTTCTTTCGCTGCTTGAGACTCTCTTCCATCAGCTCCAGGAAACTCTTGGAAATGTCATTGTCAATGTCCAGTTCAGCATCCCTTGTGAATTTTATGGTGTAGGCCCGGTAGACATCATAACCCATAAACGAAAAGATCTCGTGAAGGCAAAGCCTCACCGCATCATCAATCAGCAGGATGTTGGTTTCACCATTGCGGGAAGGGAGTATGATAAACCTGCTGATGGTACCGGGGATTTTGATCAGCGCCTGTTCCGGCTGAAGATTCTGGTGGGAATCCCACATCTCAATGGCAAGGTAAATTGACCGGTCACGCAAGGAGGTTTGTTTGTTCAGCCTCTTCAGCATGATGGGGAAGATCAACGGCCTGATTTCAGTTTTGAAATAATTGCGCGTGAATGTTTTCTGTTCTTCGTTCAAGCGCTTTTCGTTCAGGATATGAATATTGTGTGTCGAAAGTTCCTTGAGGATTTTCCGGTAAATTTCGGTGAAAGTGTTTTGCTGCT
Organism: Bacteroidales bacterium; assembly: GCA_046496455.1. GTDB lineage: Bacteria > Bacteroidota > Bacteroidia > Bacteroidales > SKPS01 > SKPS01. The sequence continues at coordinate 8,075 of JAWOGX010000257.1, forward strand.
GAAGGGTTACTTCTGCAATTTTCCTTATCAGTTCAGCAGTTTCATGGTGAATGGCCGTTTTCGACCTTGACAGTTTTTGAATCCTTCTGAGGGTGGCCACCCTGACCTTAAAAAACTCATCCTGATTGTTGGAAAAGATACCCAGAAACTTAATCCTTTCCATCAGAGGGTTGTTCGGATCAGCAGCTTCCTGCAACACCCTGGCATTGAAGCTGAGCCAGCTCTGCTCCCTGTTCTGAAGGCTATAGTCTTTGCTGAGGTCCATAGATCAGATCTTTGATGGAAGAAGAATAAACGAATCTTCAGGCCTCGCCAGCGGGCATTCATGCCAGTGATCGCATTTAAAAACTGCTGACGCCACACCGCTGGTAGGCAGCCAGTCAATGCTTGCGATGCCTGCCTGATTGACGAATTCCGTAAAACCGGGATTATGTCCGAAAAGCATCACCCGGTCAATATCATCAGGAAGTGCAATGATTACATCCCAGATCCTGTCCACGGAGGCATGGTAAAGATTCTGCTCAGTCAAAAATGCCTTCCCCTGTATACCGAGTATTCCGGCAACAATGGATGCTGTCTGAAACGCCCTTTTGGCGTGGCTGGTAACAATCAGGCCGCTTGTAATGCCCAGCTTCTCTTTCATGTGTCCTGCCACCTTCCGGGTGCGCTGCTCCCCTTTGGAAAGCAACGGGCGGTCAATATCAGAGAGCCCGGGGTGATCCCAGGATGACTTACCATGCCTGAAGAGCATCAGGTGTTTCATCGGACAACCTCCAAATCTCCGTATTAATCGTCGAATAAGGGATACTCATGCATCAGCTCATTCACCTCGCCTTTTACCTGCACGATGACATCTTCATTATTGATATTGGAAATAACCCTGTCAATCATTTCAACGATCACGGGCATCACATCCTCCTTCACCCCGCGGGTGGTGATGGCTGGCGTGCCAATCCTGAGCCCTGAGGTTGAGAATGGTGTGCGGCTGTCGAATGGCACCATGTTTTTGTTGATGGTGATGTCGGCTTTCACCAGCGTATTTTCTACCTGCTTGCCGGTGATGTCAGGGAATTTCTGTCTCAGGTCAATCAACATGGAGTGGTTGTCCGTGCCGCCTGAAACAATATGGTACCCCTTTCCCATAAAGGCTTCAGCCATCACTTTTGCATTTTTGATCACCTGCCCGATATATTTCAGGTATTTTCCTGAAAGCGCTTCATGGAAGGCTACAGCTTTGGCAGCGATAATATGCTCCAGTGGTCCTCCCTGTTGACCCGGAAAGACCGCAAAATCCAGGACCTGGGACATCATCTTGATTTCCCCTTTTGGCGTGGTTTGTCCCCACGGGTTCTCGAAATCCTTGCCTATCAAAATCATACCACCTCTTGGCCCCCTGAGGGTCTTGTGTGTGGTTGTCGTAATGATATGGCAATGCGGCAGGGGGTCTGTAAGGTATCCCTTGGCAATCAAACCTGCAGGATGGGCGATGTCTGCCATCAGCAAAGCACCAACCTTGTCAGCAATGGCACGCATCCTCTCGTATTCCCAGTCGCGGGAGTAGGCAGAAGCCCCGGCAACGATCAGTTTCGGCTTATGCTCCAGGGCAAGCTTTTCCATTTCGTCATAATCAACACGCCCGGTGTCTTCTTTTACATGATAATGGACGGCATTGTAAGTAATGCCGCTGAGGTTGACCGGGGAGCCATGGGAAAGGTGCCCGCCATGGGAAAGGTCGAGGCCCATAAAGGTATCGCCTGGTTTTAACACTGCAAAAAAGACAGCGGCATTCGCCTGGGCGCCCGAGTGGGGCTGAACATTGGCCCATTCGGCTCCGAACAGGGTTTTGGCCCTGTCAATGGCCAACTGCTCTGTCTGGTCAACAATTTGACAACCACCGTAATACCTTTTTCCCGGGTATCCCTCGGCATATTTGTTTGTCAGCACTGATCCCGCCGCCTTTAAAACCTGTTTGCTCACAAAGTTTTCCGAAGCAATCAGCTCAATCCCCTCAAGCTGCCGTTCATGTTCCTGCTCTATCAGGTCAAAGATCTGCTTGTCTTTCTTCATGGTAAATTATTGTTTTTTGTTTATACTGATATTTGTTTTTATCGTGAATCAGGTCGCAAAGGTAACGATTTTGATTTCATTGCCGATAATGCTGATTCATTCCTCTTTAAAGTCCTTAATCTGTCTTTACATCAGATATGCAAAGCATATTCAGCGATTTTTTGATACTTTTGGGCACTTTTCTTACATATCTGAACAAACATTTGATGGTGAACAATCCACACAGTCTTCCGAAGGTTGATTTCAGCAGGGATATTCTTCCCAACGGGATGACAGTGATTGTCGTGCCCAGGCAGGATACGGGCCTGGTTGCGGTGAACCTGATGTACCGTGTGGGCTCCAGGGATGAGGATCCGGGGATGACCGGGCTTGCACATCTGATGGAACACCTTATGTTCAGTGGCACTGACCATTATCCCGCTTTCGACCTGCCCCTTACCAGGGTGGGAGGGATGAACAATGCATTCACCACCCAGGATCTGACCAACTATTATATTGTCATCCCTGCAGAGGATTTCAGGCTTGCATTCGATCTTGAGGCAGACCGGTTGAAAAACCTGAGGCTTGATCAGGCAAGCATTGATGTGCAGAAGAGCGTGGTCATCGAAGAGTTCAGGCAGCGTTACCTCAATCAACCCTATGGGGACCTGAATCACCTGTTGTGCGCAGCTGCCTTCCGTGAACATCCCTACCGGTGGCCCACCATAGGACTCATTCCTGAACATATTGAAGCTGTAAAAGCCGATGATCTTTTTCAATTCTATCGCAGACACTATAACCCCGCCAATCTTATCCTTGCAGTTGCCGGCAATGTGGAAAGGAAACAGGTGACAGATCTCGCGGGTGAGTTTTTTGGATCCATCCCGGCTGTAGTGGTATCCAGACCTGAGCTCCCCTCTGAATATGCCTCAGGACGGGGGAGTAAAACGGTCGTGCAGCGAAATGTCCCCACCTCCATGTTGCTTATGGCTTTCCCGGTCACCGGATCAGCCCATCCCCATTTCCCCGGGTTTGGCTTCCTGGCCGATATCATCGGGCAGGGGGTGATCTCCAGGCTGCACTCCGCACTGGTGCGGGATCAGAAAGTGTTTACAAAAGTCTCAGCCGGCCTCACAGGAACCCTGGACCCAGGACTCATCACCATCTCCGGCATGTTGCAGGAAAATATTTCTTCAGAATCTGCCCTGGAAATGGTCATGACTGTCATCGATGATTTTATCACTTCCGGCCCTACCGCTTCTGAAATGAAATCAGTATTGAACGGTATGGTCACTTCTGTGCTCTTCAAAAGGGGCAATGTGATGAACCTCGCATTGGAAATTGCTGCTACTGAATTAGAAAGTGATGCCTCAAGAATCAATACCCTGCTGGATGAATACATGGCGGTCACCCCCGAACTTATTGTTGATCTGGCTAAATCTTACTTAAGCAGGGACAATCTCATCGAAGTACATTATCTGAAAGGATAAAAATTTAAGAAGCCTGGGGGAGGGCTGAGTTCGAGGCGTCAGAGATCTGTCAGGCTGACCGGATAGGTCTCTAGTCGGCCGGCAGCACGCGCTCGAAGGTCAGGCCCTCCTCGAGGATCAGCTCACCCGTGTCGACGTCCGGCGTGCTGCTCGAGATGCGATAGAGACCGCCCGGCAGCTCTGGCGTGACCCAGAACCTACGCCGGAGCCCCTGGTCGAGCAATTAGTGGCCGGCGCCTGTGGTCTCAAACTCCACGAGGATTGGGG
>JAWOGX010000371.1:0-4162 GCA_046496455.1 Bacteroidales bacterium
ATCCTGGCCCGAAAGTATTCTGATCCTGATTATCAAAGCATCAATACTGGTGTTGAACCACCAGTCTCTGAGTCCATGCAGTTTGGGCAGATGAAACAGTGATGATATACACCCTATCCTGGGAGTCCTTATAATATCAATGATGGCACCCATACAAAGCCTTTATGGCTGCCATGTTCGCGGTCGCCGCCCCCCGCATCACACCGTGTGAGGGGATGCTGCGGAGTTCGGCACGCACCAGCACGTCTGCGATGAGCGCCGAATCACTCTCACTGGCCCCTGTGGCCCTGAAGATGGTGCTGAACTGATCAAAAAGTCCCTGTACAGAATGAGTATCCATGACTTCCAATTTTTTGGGTCATGGAAAAATAGCATTCTGCCGCTAATGCGTTTCAGAAAACACGACTTTCAAAGGATTAATCCCGACGCCTCTGCAGGTGCCTTCGAGAACCTCAGGTACCTGAGAGCCGTCAGTCATCAGTCGACAGTCCATCAAACGCTGACTCCAGACTCCCGACTCACCAAATGCGTGGGGGAGTATGGACAGGCTTCATTACTTTTTGAGATTATACACATATACGTACGAAAAAGTGTTGCTGGCAACATTTATACGGACGAAAAGATGGCTTTTGGCTCTGTCTTGTTTCCTTTACATACCATTGAATTATCTTTATCGTTCATACGTAGCCAAGACTCCCGACTTATAAGAAAAACCATCACCATGAAGTTTAAACTGTTGATCATCGCGACTATAATCTTATCGGGCACACTGCCGGCCCAAACCCGAATTGGGGCGATTCTGGATACGGTCACTGAAAAGCCTTCAGAAGCCTTGAAGGAGCATTACCAATTGCTTCACCAGGCGCAGTTGGCCTATGTAAGGGGTGAGCTCAGAAAAAGCGCTGAACTTTTCTTTCAGGCGCACAAGGCGCATAGGGCAATTGACATGATGCCATTGAGCTTTGCTGTGTTGCGCATGATGCCTCAAATCCCAATCGATTCAGCACTCCTGTTAGGTGCATTGGAAATGGTTTATCGCAATGTGCCCAAAATGAGTCCCGAAGTTGATACATTTGACATCATGGGGTGGTATACCGATAGTTTTTTCAAAATAACCTTTCCTGTCAATCGCGAATGGTTGGCGGATTACCTGCAACAATTCCTGTATGATGGGTATAGAGAATATCCCGAAATCCCTGTAGTATTGGATTCATTAAACGAAGCTGACCAAAAATACCGACGAAATGATTCCTTATGGCTGACAATGAGGATTTCAGGTGAAGCCATAAAAATTGATTCATTAAATCAACAGGCCCTGATAGATCTGTTCAGGAAGTATCCTGATTTCAGTGCCGGAACCTCAAAATACAAACTGTCTTCAATGGATATTCTTCTGCAGCATTTTGCCAGTAATCAATTCACCGACTGGTATCCCTACATCAAGCGACTGGTATTGCAAGGGAAAATCCCAAATTCTATTCTGGAAGACAAACTCGATTTATATGTGACCATTTACAATGGAAGGCACAATATCAAAGAGATGGATTATTATGGATCAAAGAGGATTTTTGCCCTTTCCGACCGGGTTGTGGTGATTATGCCAAACCGAAGGCAGTTGAAAGTTATGAATAGGCGGCGTGAAGAAGTGATGTTGCCCCCATTTCAGGAATCTGTCGAAATCAGGCTCCATCACCATTTTGTGGATCCTCATCCATACATGCCATCCATTGACAAATATGACTTTACCCCTGGAATTGAAAACACAATTGCCGATTATGAAGCCAGGCATCAGGCCATCAGAAAACTGGAAGATGAATATATCAACAAGTTTCGCAAGAAATACGGCAAACGCAGGGTGAAGGTGTATCAAAGCGGGATCTGATCAGGATGAGCAATTTGGGTATTTGATGGAACGTTCTGATTATCAAAGCTTATCGCTCATGAGAATAGCAGCCATATTCCGGGATGGTGCGTTTTGATGCCTGACCAACAAAAATCTCTCTCTTGCCCGGGCAGATGCAGTGCGCAGTTATCTTATCAGCAAAGGGGTTGATGGATCCCGCATAAAATCATTCGGTCATGGAAGCACCATGCCCAAAGCCCCCAACACCACCGAAGAGGGCAGGCGGCAAAATCGAAGGGTAGAGATCCAGATCATCTAATCCCAACAATCTTTGTAACTTTACTCCACTTTTTACTATTAACCCCGCCTTTGGCGGGTTGGCAGCTGCTCATAATTTGACTGCGTACCGCTTGTCAAATTCTTGCATCTGCCCACTTTTGCCTTTTGCCTTTTGCCTTTTGCCTTTTAACTTTTAACTTATATATTATGGTATACGACGAAATCCTGAAACTTGGCCCCGCCCCTGTATGGCGGTATTTTGCAGAAATCCTGACCATCCCGCGCCCCTCAAAGCGTGAAGAGCAGATTATTGCCTACCTGAAAGCCTTCGGGGAGGAGCACAACCTGGACACAGCGGTGGATGAGCTTGGCAACGTGATCATCCGGAAACCGGCAACCGCCGGGATGGGGCATAAGCCCGTGGTGGTGCTGCAGAGCCATATAGATATGGTATGTGAAAAGAACAGCGATGTGCAGCACGACTTCGACAAAGACCCAATCATTCCGCGTATTGAGGATGGATGGGTGAAGGCAACCGGCACCACGCTTGGTGCTGATGACGGGATCGGCATAGCTGCCCAGCTTGCCATCCTTGCCGCGCATGACATTCCGCACGGACCGATCGAGTGCCTCTTTACCATTGATGAAGAGACCGGGCTTACGGGCGCCTTTGGCCTGAAGCCGGATCAGCTGCATGGCAGGATACTGCTCAACCTTGATTCGGAGGATGAAGGTGAGATATTCATTGGTTGTGCCGGTGGCAAGGATACTGTCGCCCGTTTCGACCTGGAAACCGAACCTGCACCTGAGGGGCACATAGCCTACACGGTGAGTGTGCGCGGTCTCACCGGTGGTCACAGTGGTGATGACATCCACAAAGGGCGAGGCAATGCCGTAAAGATCCTGAACCGTATCCTCTGGCACGGGGCAGAACGCTATGGCTTACGCGTTTCACACCTCGATGCCGGCAACCTGCGCAACGCGATTGCCAGGGAGGGGGAGGCGCTGGTCCTGATTCCTGAGGGGCATTCAGCGGAAGCACGTCAATGGTTTGCAGGCTTTGCTGCCGATATCGTGTCAGAGCTGCAGACAACGGAACCAGACCTGAAGATCAGGCTGGAGCCCGCGCCGCAACCTGGTACGGTGCTTTCACGAACACTGCAGGTGCGCCTGCTCGATGCCCTGTACGCTTGTCCGCACGGAGTGATTGAGATGTCACGCGACATCGCGGGATTTGTTGAGACCTCAACGAACCTTGCAAGCGTCAGGATGGACCCTATATATATTATGGTAACAACGAGCCAACGCTCCTCCGTTGAGTCGGCGAAGGAGGATGTGTGTTCGATGGTGGCATCGGTTTTCAGGTTGGCGGGGGCCCGTTACGATCATTCGGACGGTTATCCTGGGTGGACACCCAATCCTTCCTCACCGGTGATGAAAGTTGCCGAAACGGTCTACCGGGAGTTGTTTGGCACTGATCCAAAAGTACTTGCTATCCATGCGGGGTTGGAGTGCGGCGTGATAGGGGAGAAGTACCCGGGGATGGACATGATTTCGTTTGGTCCGACAATCAAGGGTGCGCATTCTCCTGACGAGAGGCTCGAAATAGGGTCGGTTGACAAGTTCTGGAGGGCGGCCTGACGGTCTGGGCTGCGGAAGCAACCAAGACGAGGTCACCGGCGGCACAAACATCCGCGACGCAATCTACTCAAAAACATATCCACGTCACCAGCAAGTTCGGCGGCGGGTCTGACGCGTTGCGCGCTGCCAAATTCGTGATCGGCGATGAGGCGGGCGATAGCCGCGGCGAGGAGGGCTTGGCTGCCGGGCTGAGCAGGGATCCAACGGTCTGCTTTGGCCCCGGTGATAGACATCTTTGGCTCGAATTGGACGAGATAACCGCGCTTACCGTAGGGTTGCCCCCGGAAGCGCCCGAACTCGACGCCAAAACCGGTGGCCGAGAGCCATGTACCCAGGAAATCCGCGCCAAACGAGAACACCACATCGGCGCGGCCCAGATCGTAGGTGGGCAGGCCAGGG
>JAWOGX010000044.1:0-4888 GCA_046496455.1 Bacteroidales bacterium
TCCGGTGGCACCTTCCGCTCCGGCGTTAGCGTATTCCTGGTGTTCTGCTTCGACACATTGGTCGCTGGCTCCTGGGTGTTCACCTGCGCACCTGCATGGGCGAACATCAGCAGAATAAGCATCCCCGACAATACACCGTAGTGTTTCTTCAAGGGTTTCATCTTTTAAAGTTATATTGATGTAAAAATAAGATGTTTCCTGAGCCGAATACACGCAAGGAGGGAAAAAGTTCAAATTCCTTCATGCAGATTCAGCAAAGAAAACCTATAGCAGCAATCGATATGTAACCCCTTGTCAGAGTATCCGACAACAGATTTTAGTACCCAGGTAAATTGCGTAAAACACATTTTGCCCGCAGACTTCGCTGATCCCCGCAGATCAGCCTCTGCGTCAATCCGCGAGATCAGCGGGCTATTTTAATGAAAAGTATTGTTGGATCTTTCCAGATTATACCAGCATGATTCCTACGATCATAATCACAAAGGGAGGATTTATCAGATGGAATTTCACGGATTAACCCCGATAAATCTCTGTGGTCATGTGAGCAATCAGTGTTGAATAAAACTCAGTTTCTACCTCCTGATGATCCTGAAAACCTGGTCCTGTGCATTAAGGGCTTTAATTACGATCAAATAAACCCCTTGAGGGAGCTCGCTGAGATCAACCCGGTTTTCGTCACCGCTCAACAGATATCTCTTCAGCATTGCCCCCTGATAATTATAGAGCTCGACAGACTTGGGCCCTGCAACAGGATCCATGATGTATACAAAATCTTGCACGGGATTGGGATACAGTGTCATTTTCTGAGCTTCCGGCTCTTCAATGCCTATGGTCGTGAGAAGGTATTCACAGTCCTGGCCGGATGGGTTGTACAATGCGAATGAACTGTCCTGGAAACATTTGAACTTGAAAAAATACCATTCCACATACGCAGTCATCGAATCGCATTGGAAGGGGCCGGGAAACAGCATCTGAAATTCACCATAAGCGGTATTCAACAAGCCGAATCTCTCAACATAGGTTCCAACGATCCCAATTGATGAATTGGAAGATGGTTCAACTGTGATGGTCCTGTATCTCGCACCGTTTATTTCAACGCTTCCGGTATCTGTAACAATGATACGCGAGGTATCGTCGCACAATTCTGAGATCCCTAAAGAGTATGGGTTCTCATCCGCGATAATCCAGCTGTCTCCGATGGATGCTCCGAAGTTATAAAGTACGAAAAAACCAAGGCCATTCCAGTAAAATACAGTGTCTCCAGAAACGCTGGTGAAATTTTCAGCAATTTTTTTGGGCCCTATCAGGAAGGTTTGCCCTTGCATATTCTTGGTGAATAAGTACTCATGGGTGGCGATTTTCTGGCAAAGCCGATCCTGGAACATCGTGTCTTTTTCATACTCCATCTTCCAGAAACCACCCCACCCCACCGTCCAGAAATCTAAATGCCAGACAGCTCCGGAGTCAACCCACACCTGTCCGGTTCCACTGAATCCTATCAGTAGAAAAACAAATACGTAAACCATTCTTTTCATAAGGCTATAGTTTTAACAGGATCTCCAAATATAACATATATAATTCGGTTTCCAGTTTTTATGGTGCTCTTGAATTGTGAGTTTCCGAAATTACATCTATTCATTTTCCCGCAGACTCCGCACATAATCGCAGATTAATGTCATTGCAAATCAGCATTTATTTTTCTGCGATGATCAGCTAAAAAACCCAAAACCCAAACCCCAAATTCCCCAGAGGATTGCAACTCAACATCTAAACAAGTAAACAACTCAACCAAAAAGAAGCTATCTTGCAGAAAAAACCGGCATGACCTCCATCAGATACTTTATCTTATGTTTTCTGGGCTTTGTCGTTCTCCCATTCTCTTTGGCAACAGCCCAAACCCCTGATTCGATATCCAATTTCAGTTACCGTATCATTCCCGATTCCCTCTCTGCAAGATTTCCGGAAATCCGGTTCTCAGACGGGTGTATCTCAACCAGGAACCTGGATATCAAAAAGTTCAACGATACCATCTTCCTGTTTGTCATTCCGGACAACCAGGATACTCTATCCTTGTTCACATTCTATTTCGATGGGGAGTTCCGGTATTATCGCAGGCAGCCGATCAAATACAGTCATGGTTCGCTTTCATTTATCGGCCCGGGCTGGATTGGAATCACCGCACTCAATCCCGATACCATTGCGATGGTCTCTGAAAGTGAAGTGTTCTTTTATGATTTGATTTTCGATCAGATGTTTTACATCCATCGTTTGCCTGAACATCAGGTTTTTACCTCTAACCACTCCACCTTGCAAAGTATCCCGGGACAACCTCTGCTGGTTGCCGAGTTTCTCGATTTCTCGAAGCCAGAGAGTTCAATGGGAATCGTGGAAACGGAGATTTACGCTGCCATCAGCTATCTCGACCAGACCATACATCCCATCCCCATTTTCCCGCCACAAAACGCAGCCGTGTTTTCCATCACGCATGCCTTCCATTTTGCGTTGATGGGCTCTCGTCTTGTTTCCAGGCACTCTTCTGAAAATGAATTTGAGATTTATGATCTTGCAACAACAGAAATGGTTACTAAACCGATTCCCGGTAGATTGACAGAGCCCGAAACCGATACGATAAAACGTGAGAAAACCCTGCAGGAACTCAGCCGCGAATTTATGAATTCAAGGATTCAGCAAGGGATGTGTTACAATGAATCCCTTGAGATGCTGTTTGTTTTCTACCTGCTGCCTGTTAAGAACGGGAATGCGCCTGCTGCAAGAACCGTTGAATGCAATGTTTTTGATGCGGATTTCAGTTTTCTGGGTGCATTTTTTTTGGATGAGGGTAGATTTTACCCATCCATGTTTTTTTCTTTTGATGATAAAATCTTTCTGATCGAGGCCGGCAGCGCCCTGAAGATGCGCATTCTTCAGATGATGCAGTGATTTTGTCTGCGGAATAAATCTGCAGATCATTGATCTCACTGAAATGAACGCTTTGTCAATCAGTCAGAACTACTTTCCACGACTTCGATGCTCCTTTACCATTGCTCACCACCAGGTACATGCCCGGGCTCAGGCTGCTGAGATCCAATTGCCGGTGAGAGCCTGAAAGTCCCGCTGCTTCCTGGCGGAACACCTGTGTGCCGGTAAGGGTGTACACTTCAATGGTGCCATCGGGACCATCAACAGGGATGTGAATGATTCCGCTGGCAGGATTGGGATAGGGTTTCCCCTGATCCTGATGAATGATATCGCTGATACCGGCAATGGAACCTGTCCAGGAGGCGATTCCGAAGGCAGGTTTGTTGTCGGCCATGGTGTATGTCCCTGAAGCAAAAAGTATGTTGTTCCAATGACCAAGATCTGAAACCAGTCCGTTGAACCCTTCCTGCATCCTGAATAAATTTCCCGCCGAATCGATGGCTGCAATATGGCTGAAACGGACCCCTCCTGCAGCGGTATCATCAAAGCATCCTGCAAAGATCAGTTTGTGGTCAAACCATGCTAAAGCAAAGGTATTTGCTGCAAGGTGCCGGATGGATGTCAGCTCTGTAAGCCCCGATGGTAAACAATGATAGATTGCTCGTTGAGCGGCAGCTGATTCCAGCAGGTAATAACCGTCATCCACTTTCACAAAGTCAATGCAGGAAATGGTTGAATCCACCGAATGAAACATCTGCCCATCAAGATATCCCAGTCCGGCCCAGGTGTTGGTGATGGTGTCCCGGTAATATCCGCAAAGATAAAGTCTTGACCCATCCGCAGTGATTTGATAAATCCCCCCTTTGAACCGCGCGATGGGAATCCATGTGGTATCGTCCAGGTATGCCAGGAAAGCAGGATTTGTTTTGTTCCAGGTGGAATCGGGCCTTTTTTCGTAAAAGACGCCGGAGGCGTAAAGGTGACCATCAAACCACCCGATCGCATTGAGATAGAACGGAACACACGGAGCGGGACCTGAATAGGACCGGAAACTCCACTGCTGGTTGCTATAGATCTGCAGGCCATCGTTAAAAGGGACCAGCACACTGTCTCCGGTCACCACCATCATGTTGGTACCAATCGCGTTCAACGCTGAATCCGAAGGGGTGCCGGTGACCCATTGGTTGCCATCCCACTTGCTGATCACCATCACATAATGGTTGGCAACAGAGGTTTGTTTGATGGCAAGGAGGGTAACTTCGCCATTGTCCTGGTTTACGATCATTTTCTGGATTTGACCTCCATGCCCCGGGTCGGGGAGGGGTGTCCATGACTGGGAAAACAAACCATGAAAGAAGCCGGGGATAATAAAGCAAAAGAGAGCCAGAAACATTTTCATCGTGAAAGGGAATTGATGTATTAAGGTGACACTCAGATTCAAACTAAAGTTGCCTGCAAAATGGTAAAAACCCGCCAAAAAACCCTCAAACCCCAAACATCTAAACCTCCTAAACATTCTAAACATTCTCAACCCAACATAAATTATCCATTGCAAGATCCAAAAAGATTGCTAATTTTGCACACCTTTTCAGCGATGGAAAGACCGGTCCTATAGCTCAGTCGGTTAGAGCAACTGACTCATAATCAGTAGGTCCCTGGTTCAAGTCCAGGTGGGACCACCGAGTGGTGTTAACAGCCTGAAAATCAGGCAGATAAGAGAGGTGGCAAAATACAGCGGTTTGGCTCATCGAAGCGACTTCAACAAGCTGAAAATGAGCAAACAAGGGGGGGATATCGGGAGATAAATCATCATTTCCCAAAAACGCCCCAAAGCCCAAAAACGCCCCAACACCATGACCACAATAAAAATCAAGCTGAATGCGGATTACATCCGAAACAGGATGCTGTGATTCAATATATGCTACCCCAATGAGACTCTCCATATCTTCCAACCTAATCTAAGAATTGG
>JAWOGX010000229.1:0-3008 GCA_046496455.1 Bacteroidales bacterium
CAGGTGAACACCTCACCACCGGTGATCATCCCTTTTCCGGGGGGAATGATGCCGGGATTTATTGACAGCCTGCCTGTCCAGGGTGTGCTGCTGCAAAACGGGGATAATGTGATCAGGGCCTGGTCCATCCTTCCCGGGGATGTCAATACGCACAATGACACCCAGGCTGTGGCAGTGCATAGGTTTTACCATAAGGGCCTCCCCTTTTCCGACGACTACGAAGGGGGGGATTACTGGTTTGCACCCGGGGTGTTGAGCAACTGGGAACGGGGCACACCGTCCGGTGCCATCATCAATACCGCATGGTCCGGCACGAACACCTGGGGCACCAGACTCGACGGACCTTACGGCAGAAATGCCTCAGACTACCTTTACTCCCCTGTGTTTGACTTCTCTTCACTGGCATCCACTGACACTGTCGTCCTGAGCTTTGCCCATTGGATCGCTGTTGCCAACTGGGATTACGGGCATGTTGAATCATCCGTGGACAGCGGGATGAGCTGGGGCTCTGTGGGGTATTACCTCGACACCAACGGCACCAACTGGTACAACAACACCAACGGCGGAGTCCACTATTTCACCAACAACAATTCGGGTTGGATGAGTTCGTCCTATAAGTTGAACCCCGCGCTTTTCAGTGGCCATCCGGCCGTCCAATTCAGGTTCCATTTCCATTCGAGCCAGATGAGCACTTCTGATGGCTGGGCCATCGACAACTTCTCCCTTTCACTGCCACCTGCCACCGATGATATTGGCGTGACGGACCTGATCCACCCTTCAACAGATACTGTTGCAGGCAGTCTGATCTTCCCCCGGATCACGGTGACAAACTTCGGAACCGCCACACAATCAACCATTCCGCTGGAAATCAAGCTGAACGGCTCACCGGTGATCAATGAAACATGGACTGGTACACTGTCTCCCAATGGATCCATCACCCATACCTTCAGCCAGAGTTTCGTGGTACCATTGATGCCGTATGAGGTTTGCGCAACCAGCAATCTTTCCGGTGATCAATACCCGGGTAACGATCAGTACTGCAATATGTTCAATGGGGTGAATGCTGAGAATGATGCCGGCGTCATCCGGATCCTCACCCCCGTCACGGATGCCAGCGGAAATATCTGCTTTTATGAACCGCAGGCGCAACCCTGGTATCAGTACGACATGCAGATCAGATTGAAAAACTACGGCAGGAATATCCTGTCCTCCATCCCCGTTCAATATTCATTCGACAACGGAACAACTTCCTGGACCGACTTCTGGTCGGGAAGCCTCTTACCCGGTGACTCCACCGACATCACCCTGACCCAACCGTTTCTGCCGGTCTTCGGCCCTCAGTCTGCCTGTGCTGAAACGGCACTTCAGGGAGACGCTTACCACATCAACGATAAAGTGTGCAAAGCCTATTCAGGCGTATTGTGCACAGGTTTCGAGCCGGTCGTGGCGGATCAGTTCATGCTAGAACAGAACATCCCCAATCCGGCACACGAATACACAACCATCCACTTTTCAACACCATCCACCGGAAAGGTAAAATTTAAACTGCAGCACATTTCCGGTGTAGAGGTTTATGCAGAAACCCTGACAGTTGAGCAGGGAAAACACACCATCCCACTGAATGTCAACACACTCCCTTCCGGGATCTATCTCTATATGATCGAATTCCGGGGGCAGCGGTTGATCAGGAAAATGGTGGTGACCCATTAATTGCTTTGAGATTATTATTCTTTCAGATCATGAGTCCTCTCCGATGAATTATTCCCGCAGATTACGCTGATTTCCGCAGACAAAAATCTTATTGATAGCATTGTAAATCTGCGATTATCAGCGAAATCTGCGGGTGAAAACCAATTGAACCACAAGATTCCGACGAAACCACTGAACAAAACAAGGATAAAAACAGATTCCTCAACATAATAATTGCCGGCCACTTGTAAAACAAAGCGCTCCTCTGGCACTCAACGAACCTGGAGATTATTCATTCCGCAAACTTAAAATTGCCGGGTTAAAATCAGAGCAATCTCAAACCAGCCTGGTGATGGGGGCAGTACAACATTTTAAAGGAGAACCACCCTCCGATGTGCAATGATCCCTTTTCGGTCAGAGATTCTGACAAGATAGACCCCTTGCGGATAGTTGGTCAGATCGATGGTGATTGATGCCTCACCGGTCTTGAAAGCCTGCACCTTTTCACCAGGGATGGTATAAATCTCTATATGAAGATCTTCACCGCTTAATGCAAGATGGATCAACCCTGTGGTCGGATTTGGGTAAAGGACAAAATCCGGCAGCCCGCTATCTTCCGGAACGCCGATGTTGGTAATGTTATAGCATGCAGAAGTATCGGTACAGCCATTCTGCGTTACTTCAACGGCATAGCTGCCATTGGCCGTAGCGGTGAATGACTGGCCGGTTGCCCCGGCAATGGCAGCGTACCCATTGCCGCAGTCCAGCCACTGGTAAGCCGCCCCCGCAGCATTGGCAACAAGCGCAGGAGGATTGGGGCTGACGGCAGTATCCACCGTATTGATCGTCAGGTTGATGGTGATAATGCTGTCGCACCCGCCGGTGTTGGCTATGGTATCCATATAGGTGCCGCTGGCGTTCCACAGGTATTTCCCGCTGGGCGACAGGTATTCGAAACATGCCACAGGAGAAATGGCAGCTGATGAATTGGTGCATTGGGTTATTTTGTGGATGAAAACATCATAGCCACCGTTAGACGTAAGGCTGGAAACCCCCGAACCGGGATCAAAATCAACCGTTTCCTGAAAATAGCCGGTCGTATGCACCCTGCCATTGGCATCCAGGGCAATGGCATTGCCAATATCCAAAGACAATCCACCCAATTGCAGGGCCCATACAAAATTGCCGGAAGCATCCAGTTTGCTGACAAAAACATCCGTTTGACCTTTGGGCCACCTGGCGGTCATCGACAATCAACCGATGGCCAAAGCCCCCCGAAACCTGGCGCTCTTCAAGATCTTTGCCGCGCGTGCGGCCGC
>JAWOGX010000020.1:0-5483 GCA_046496455.1 Bacteroidales bacterium
GCGCTTTCACGAGACCTGATCCACATGGGCAGCCAGCCGATCAGAAACCCGATGAGCAGCACACCGCCATCCTGTCAATCACGGCAGTAGTTGCTGGATCAAACCGGTACACCAACTCCGCTTCAAAGTGCTTTGGCAACACCCTGCCCATCGCCTTCGGATCATTGATATGGATGAATCCGGGAGTAGTATCCTGGGCATTGTAGCCAAAGGTGTATTTTTCACCATCCTGCAGGCGGTAATCCGCCAGGCGGATGGCCACCATGGAATCATGCATTGCAGCAACAGAAAGCTGAAGGGGTTTGTTGACCGAAACGGTGTCGGTAGTGATCGGAAAACCTGTCACGGTAATATGGGCTGCATCAGTCAGGGTCCGGACCACTGCTGCATCACCAACATAGATATACTCCTGATCAGGGTTTTCAACCCATTTGATATTTTTAACAAACCAGGCATTCCCGAGGGCACCTGTATTGGGGACCGCCATCAGGTTGCCGTTGCCGGCGTCACGGATGGCATACTTCATATTGAGCATGTCAAGTATCCTGAAATTACTGGCACTCAGATGATAGTCTATCATCTCCTGGTACCTTCTGAGTTTTGCCCCGTGATAACCCCCGATGGATTTATGGAAATAGGAGGTGGAGGCATCATTAAAGGTGTTAACTGCATGGTTGAATACCCTGAAGTGGAGGTCAGGATCCGCAAGGATTATCCGATCTGCGGCAGTTTCCACAAAGGGTGTCTCCATGGCTCTCTTATTTTTGAAATTATCATTGCTGAGGTACCGTCGGTTGATCACCCACATATCCACCAGGATGAAGAAGAGCAAAGCAGGGATCAGCAGGCTGATTTTGAGCACCCCGCGCATAAAAAGGAAGAGAAGGGAAGCTGCCAGGAGGATAAAGATGAATGAACGCATCGCATCCTTTTTGAAAATCTTTGCACGGGTATCACGAAGTGCATTCATATAAGCCGGCACAAACATGTTGACAGTTTGGGCAATCTGATCCTGAGGGGTGTTGTTGCCCTGCAGCTGCCTTGTAACCTGCTGTTTTACAGTATCTTCTTCGCCAGTAGCATCAAAGCTGGTGAGGGATCCCGGGGCCAGGTAAAACATCAGTGCAATACCACCGGTAAGGATGAATGAAAGAATCAGGGGTGAAATCCGGAACACTTTAAGATTCAATTTCTCTTTCAGGAGGGCAGGTTTGTCAATCACAGCTTTGAGCCCCAAAACCGCAAGGATCGGGATGCAGAGTTCAGCAATGACAAGGGTCATGGAAACCGCCCTGAACTTGTTGTAGGCAGGGAGGTAATCCATCAGGAAGTTGGTGAGGCCCGGGAGGTTTTTCCCCCATGCGAACAGCACCGAGAGAATGGTCGCTACAAGAAGTGCCCATTTGAGGGGACCTTTGAGCACAAACATACCAAGCACTGCAAGGAAGATTACAATGGCCCCGACATAGACAGGTCCGGAGGTAAAGGGCTGGTCACCCCAGTACCTGTTGCTGCCTCCGATGCTCTGCTGCAACTGCGGATCGAGGTTTTCAACCAGGGAGGGATCTTCGCCGATCGCACCGGTTGCACCCCCTTTATAGTTGGGGATAAGAAGGGTCCAGGTCTCTCCGCGGCCATAACTCCATTGTGTGGCGTAGTCACGATCGAGGCCGCTGGTCTTGTTCTCCTGGGCAATGCTCAGTTCCGACTTTCCGCGGATGGAGACCTTGCCCCATTCGTTGATCGTAAGAAGATGTGTGGTATGGGTAAGCACCCCGAAGACCGCCATCAGCAGAAAGATGGCCGAAGCGGTAAAGAATTTCCTGAGTTGCTTCTCCCTGAGTTGTTCGAAGAAAATAAAAATGAGATACACAAGGACTGTCAGACCCAGGTAATAGGTGATCTGGGGATGATTTGCCTTGATTTCCAAGGCAAAAGCCAGGGCAGTCAGGGCAGCACCAAGCAAATAGCGACCCCGGTAAAGCAGGATGACGCCTGCCAGCACCGGTGCCATGTAGCCGATAGCGATCGCTTTCGTATTATGACCGGCCTCAAGGATAATGAAGAAATAGGAACTGAAGGCGAACGCAATCGCTCCGAGAAGGCTTAGCCACGGTCCTGCTCCGAGGACCAGCATCAGAATGAAAAACCCCAGCATATACAGGAACACCATGCCTGCCGGACTGGGCAGAAACCCATGAAAAAGATTTCCGAAATGGTGCAGGAAGTCAGAGCTGAACCTGGCAGAAATCAGGTAAGCTGGCATACCCCCAAACATGGAATTGGTCCAGTAAGGCTCTTCGCCATATTTGTCGCGATGGTCAACGATCTCCTTCGACATACCGATATGATTCTTGATATCAGCTTGTTCCAACCTCTTCCCTTCGATGACAGGGGAGAAATAGATGAGGGTGATGAGATAAAATGCTGCCAGCGCCGCAAGGTAAGGCGCTGCATCTTTCCATGTAATCAGTTTCTTCATGGTTGATTTGGGATTTATCGATCTGCGAAAATAGTCTATTCCTCAATGATGACAAAACCATAGTCCAGACACCACACCCGGACTCATGCCGGTTTGAACCGCCCGCTTATGAAATCCTTATTCCAGAACAATGGTCTGAGCAGTGCTGCTTCCTTCGATGGTGACTGTCACTGTATAGAAACCTTTTGCGAAGCCTGTAAGGTCCACTTCCACCATGGAAGCATTCCGGAGCTGGACAACCTGGAGCTCTTGTCCGTTAAGCGTTGATATACTTATAGTTGCTGCCGGGATCATCCTGCCAAATTCCACCATGGTTTTTCCGGATGTCGGATTGGGTGCTATCCTGAATACATCTTCTGAAGCAATGCTCTTAACCTTCAGGTTATCCACAAGTATACACGATGAAAGACCAACACAATTTTCCTTGAAGATCATCACGGCATAACTTCCGTTCACTGCCGGGGTAAAGGTTTGTGAGGTTGCACCGGTGATGGGGGTAAAACCGTTATTACAGTCTACCCACTGATAAAGCGCCCCGGGCTCAATACTCGAGAGGGTGGAACCATTCCGGAGCACAGCGGTATAGATCTGCGTATGTTTGACCAGGTTGTAAACAAGGCTGTCGCAACCGACAGAGCCGGAATAAGTATCCAGGTAAAATCCTGTTTCTGATTGCCATGCACCTGCTGCCCAGATACTGTCGCCGTCGCACAGGTCATGGGCAATGAAGTGAACTGCCGGATCGTGCACGTGCACTGCTGTAATCAGCACACTGTCGGTATTGATGATGCTGGCCAGGGTATCAGTATAAACACCGGCAGTTTTCCGGTAGGTACCATAGACCATCACACTGTCACCCTTGCAGATATGGAGTTCGTTGACAGAAAAGAAGCTGCATGAGTCCATAGGTTGGGGAGGAGGTGTTCCCGGAAGATAGGTAATCTGGAGCATAGGGCGTTTGAGCGAATCGGGGTGTTCACTGGAGCAGAAATTGAGCCTCCGGTAGTGTACCTCAGTGACGAGCTTGATCATAAAACCGTGTGAGCTGGCCGGGTTGGCAATCATATCAGTGACCATGGCGGTTACGTCAATATTGGGGTAATTCTGTGAAGGGCTGGTCGAAGCGGGGATTGTAACCTGGTTGAGATTTGTAGTTGAAGGTTGGGTGTCCCACGTGACTGTCATCTCATCCCAGGGTGACATGACCCTCTCGATATAGGCGGAATTGGAGCCACTGCTGGTGGAGTGCTGCCCCGATCCCGTGCCATTGAACATGTCCCAGGCATAGAGTGAGAGGGATGCCGACTGGATGATGGCACCGGCAGGTATCACGGAGAGGTCAAAGCCGATGAGCGAACGGGTGATACCAACAGGGTTCCCGTAAGTCCATGCGGAAGCGGTAAGCTCATAGGTGCCACCGAAATTGTTGCTGACCTGTGTGGCAAGGCCGTGGATCATAGCATCCTTGCCGTTGGTGAGACCAGGACGGAGGGTAAGTGTGACAGGCTGTGCAACCAGGGCAAGCTTGAGTACCGGAATCAGAAGAAGAAGAAGCAGCAGTTTTTTCATGTCGTGTGGGAAATGATGAATATTGGTAATACAATAATAATGATGCAATATTTGGTTAGACATCTGAATGATCGCAACAGGAAACGCCATCAAAGATATGTATTTGAGATTAATTACCAAGATGAGATTTTTTAAGAACAGTATCTTCAAAAAAGTTTTTAGTTTTGCGCCTTCGTATAAACCAAACCTTAAACACTGTGGAACACGAAATTATCGCAAGTATTCCTTTGTGGGCATCGATTCCGTTTCTGCTGATGCTGCTCACGATCGCAGTTGGCCCGCTTATGTTTCATCACTGGTGGGAACAAAACAAAAACAAGCTGATTGTATCCCTTGTGCTTGGGGTCCCCACTGCCATCTGGCTTATTTCCCAGCACTTGTCGCACAACCTGATGCATCAGATGCTCTACGATTATGTGCCCTTCATCATCCTGCTCGGTTCGCTGTTTGTCATCACCGGGGGCATCCACCTTCGCGGCGACCTGGAAGCCAAGCCTACCACCAATGTCATTTTTCTTGCGATCGGGGCAGTGCTTGCGTCATTGATGGGAACCACCGGCGCTGCAATGCTGCTGATCCGCCCTGTGATCAAGACAAACTCACAGCGGAAATTCAAGGTGCATACTATCCTTTTCTTCATCGCTATCGTTGCAAACTGCGGTGGTCTGCTCACCCCACTCGGCGACCCACCCCTCTTCCTTCTTTACCTTCGTGGCGCACCATTCGACTGGTTTTTCCATATGCTGCCCGAATGGGCATTTGTTAACGTGATGCTGCTTGTGCTCTATTTCCTGGCCGATACCTATTTCTATAAAAGAGAACCTGCCGAATGCATCCTTTTCGACAGAACCAATGTGCAGCCAATCAGGCTCAATGGGCGCAGGAATTTCATCTTTCTTATCGGTGTGGTTCTCTCTGTCGCTTTCCTGAACTCACAATACCTGCACATTATCCACGAAAACCACGCGTACGGGTTCATCCGTGAAGGGGCGATGCTGCTGATGGCCGTACTTTCTCTCCTGTTTACCAGACAGGAGGTCAGAAAGACGAATCTTTTCACCTGGGTGCCCATCACCGAAGTGGCATTCCTGTTCCTTGGGATTTTCGCCACAATGGTACCCGCACTGATCTACCTGGAGCAAAATGCTGCCTCTTTCGGTATCGCCTCGGCAGCCCAGTTCTATTACGCTACCGGCAGCCTGAGTGCCTTCCTCGATAATGCACCCACAGCCATCTCATTCTACAACCTGGCACTCGGACTGGAGTCCACACATATGCCAGGTGCCACCCTCGTTGCCGGCATCGAATACCATATCCTTACCGCAATCTCCCTCGGTGCTGTCTTCTTCGGCGCCATGACCTACATCGGAAACGGACCCAACTTCATGGTCAAAGCCATCGCCGAAGAGAATAAAATCGCTATGCCAAGCTT
>JAWOGX010000091.1:0-2535 GCA_046496455.1 Bacteroidales bacterium
TTGTCGATAATGCCGGGGAGGTTTTCGGGATTATCCCGGTCGTATTCAAACAGGACCATGTTGTTTTCCATCCCGGCGATACCGGGGATCTGGATGGCCTGCGCAATGGCGGAAGTGTAGGATGGGGAGATAATCGTATCGACATAGACATGGTTCCTGACCTTCCTGTAATGTTTCACAAGGGCTTTCAACTCCTCATTGGCCTGTAACGCTGCAGCCCTGGAATAATAACCCTTGATCCGGTGAAGATACGTGCCAAAGCCATACCGGTAGGATATCCAGTTGAGCACGATGAAGGCTGCATTCCGGGCAAAAGAGTCTTTTGAAATACAAATTGCACTCGGGCGCCACTCCTTGTCGATATCCTTCAGCTTCTTCTGCTGGAGAAGGATCTGGAGATTACGGTTCAGCTGGAAAATGGCGTTGGTGAACAGGGCGTCAAATCCAGCCCTGCTCCGGTGGTAATGGTTGATATAGAGATAGATAATGATGATCAGTGCAAAAGCCAGTAAAGCATACGGGGTATTGATCTTGAACATAACCCAGACGGCTACGAGGAAACCGGTCAGGGAGATATACCACCTCGATCTGAAAGAGGGCCTGTAGGAGGGGGAAGCACCGAAATGGTTCAGGAAGGAGATCAGGCACAGGGAACCATAGGTGACCATAAAAAACATGGAGATGATGGTAGCCACGGCATTTACATCACCCAGGATCACAAATACCATGGCAATCAATACAGTGATGATTGAGGCATTCCTGGGTTCATTGTCTTTCTCCTTTCCTCTGGCAAGCCACCTGTTCAACCTTTTTGACGGAAACGCCTCATCCATGGCGAGTGCCTGCAGTGTGCGCGGCGCGACCATTACCGATCCCAGTGCCGAAGAGATGGTGGATGCTGCCAGCCCCAACGGTACGACAAAGGCGCCACCAATGGCAATCCTGGCCATGATGAGCTGGTGCTCGGTAAGATCAGCTGCTGAGGCGGATAGGGCTAATTTATAGACCACAAAGAAATAGATGACAAAGCCGCTGAAAGTGGCAAGAAGGGTGCCCAGGGGAATCGAACGTGACGGCCTCCTGAGGTCACCGGAAAGCCCGACTCCTGCCGTCATACCCGTAAAAGCCGGGAAGACGATGGCAAAAACGATGAAAAAATCCTGCATATTGCGAAACTCCGCACCGGCAAGGTTGAAATTCGAAATGACAGCATGCTCCGGCTTGCCCATGAAGAATAAAATCAACGAGATAAACAGGATTGCCACCACAAAATAGAGCGCCTTTATGCCCAGGTTGGCTCCCTTTGTGATGATCAACACGGCCAGTATGCACATTGCCGGCACACTGACCACCTGCCGGGGTAAAAACAACCCGTAATGGGTATTAAAAAAATCAAAAAGGAATTCAAAAGCCTCCGTGAATGCAATCACATAAAAGGCGACACTGATAGCCTGGGAAAAAAACAATGCGATGCCAATGGTCGCCCCGATGTTGAGCCCGAAAGAGCGGCTCATGATGAAATACTCCCCTCCCCCTTCAACACGCTTGTTGGTTGCAATCTCCGAAATGGCCAGTGCCGTCGGGATCGTCACCAGGTGACCCAGCAGGATGATCAGCACCACCCCCCAAAACCCAAGGGTCCCTACGGCAAAACCAAACCTGAGAAACAGGATTGCCCCCAGTATGGTGGATATCGCCGTAAAAAATACCGGCGCCACGCCCAACTTTCCCGCACGATCCATATCTGTTTTCTTTTTTCAAAGGTAAAAATCCTTTAAAAAGCAACCAAGTTTTTTTGCCCGATACACTTCACGATGGATTATGCACAAAAAAAAAACCCGCATCACTGCGGGTCCCACACGATGAAAATGAATCATTATTACTTATTGGCACTTAGTCTTTGCACAATTGCTCTTCTCCGCAGCGGCGGTGGTTGTGGTACCGGCAGGCTTTTCAGATTTTTCCGCACTTCCTTCTGCTTTGCTCTTGGTGCAGCATGCTGATTTGCCTTCTGCCTTCTTTGAACTGTCACAGCTCTTTCCTTCTGTCTTGCACGATTTATCTGAAGTGCAGCATGCCTTGTCCTTTGATTCTCCTGCTGTTTTCGCTTTGGGATCTTTATCAGGCATTTCGATACTTGACTTGCTGTCAATAACTTCTGATTTGATTGATCCGGTAGCGTAAACCACACCTGCCATCAGGAACAGACTGGCAATCACTAAAACGATACTCTTTTTCATATTGGTCTTTGTTAATAGATGAATACTTGTTTTTTGTGTCGTCTCCCCGCTGATGGGGTTATCAAACCGACAAGGCAAAAATACGGCAGCCATTGCTCCATAACTGTTAACCGGATGTAAATGATGTTAATGCTATGTTAATTTAGACTAATTCTATTTAATAAATGTTGAGTTGTTTAGGATGTTTAGGATGTTTAGGGTGTTTAGGGTGATAAATGTGAAACAAACCTATCTTTGTGAACGCAGAACCAACCCGAACCACTATGATGTCGCGCCGCACCATAAATTTCGTAGC
>JAWOGX010000166.1:0-4149 GCA_046496455.1 Bacteroidales bacterium
GGTAACTTCCGTTGAAATGAAGAAAACGTTTACCCGGTTCATACCCGCTGGTAATAAACCAGGCCATCGTGGCATCCTTGATGGCCTGCGCCCTGGGCAGATTATTGTTGGCGTGCATTGCAGGCCCACCCATTGCTGCCATGGCCTTATAGCCCGGCAATTCAGGATCATAAGGCACAGGCAACGGAGCAATCCAACGTTTTGCTTCAGGTGAAAGGCCTTCCAGCGCTTCAAACCCCTTACTGTTCACCATCGCGGCATACCTGCGGGGGATGTTTGTAGCAATGAAAGGGACCCCTTTTTCGGCAGCAAAAGAGATCAGGGGCTTATAATCAGTCTTGTGATTGTTCCATAAACGGGCTCCCGCTTCAAAATCGCGCTCACGGATCAAACCTGAGAGGTACTCATCCAGAATCACCTGGTTGTCGCGTTCAAACATCTCAGCACCCATTACCAGAGCTGAAGAATCTGCCCGATACAGATCCATTGCAATTTCCAGTTCCATCCAGTGGCTGATTGCATTGTTATGCAATTCACCGAAAAAGACCACATCTGCTTTGAGCAGGCTATCCAGCATTGTGCTGTATGATATGCTTTCACCACTCCCGGTAAAGAGCACATAGGCAGGTTTATCGGCTACGGCAAAGCCAAGCAGCAGAGGGAGAAAGGCAAAAAGGACAATTCTATTCTGAACACGGTTTTTATTTTCCATACCAGTTGATTTATAATAGGATAACAAAAAACAGATTGCAGTTGTTATAACAGATCCGAAAAAAATCACCAGTTCAGATGCTCTGGCTTAAATGCAAAAGGGAGCAGTGCTTCAGCGGAGGGGAAAACGATTGTGGTGCCATCGGCTGAAGCACTGACGACAGGAAACGGGAGCCCGAAGATTGCCTCTGTTTCAGCCATCACCTGCCGGCAGGCTCCGCAGGGCATTGGCGGATTGGTTGAAACACCTTGTTTCCCTCCTGAGAATACCGCCAACGCTTTAACCTTTTGTTCTGGATAGCAGGCATGTGCTGAAAAGAGGGCGACCCGCTCAGCACATAAACCAGAAGGGTAGGCAGCATTTTCCTGGTTGTTGCCGATAACCACAGTACCATCTTCAAGCAGAACGGCAGCACCGACTCTGAAGCCGGAATAGGGCGCATAGGCTTTTAACGAAGCGTCAGCGGCCGCTTTTACCAGTGGGGCAGCCCAGTCGGGCAAGATTTCCCCGGGCGCATAAAGGTCGTACCCTGTCTCAATGGTGTGTTTTTTCATCCCTGATGAGATTGATGGTTTATATCCCTGCGGCTGATCCTCTGGAAAACCCACATCGCATAAAAGTAAGCAAAAAAGGAGACCCCCACCTGGGTTTCAAGTGTGTCTTCAAAAAACATCGAAGCAAAGGCAATGATAAGAAAAGCTATCATCGGAAAACCAAACCCTGAACGCTTCAATGCCAAAGGGACAATCAGTGCAGCCAGGAAGAGAGTCAGCCCAATGATGCCAAATGTGATCAGGATTGTCAGATACTGATTATGAGCACGGAGAGGAGTTCCCGCAAGCGAAGATCCGGTATCCGAAAGTTTGGTGGCAAATGCTTTTTTCAAATCACCTGTACCCACCCCAATAAGCAGGTTGTCATTGGCCAGGCGACTCCCAACCTTCCAGAGTTCCCATCTTTGCAGAAGGGAATGCCCTTTTGGATCACCCCCCGCCAGGTAGTTCCAGTATTCCCATTTCAGCTGGTCAAAACGGCGTTGCGCAAAATTCCACCTGCTATATTCATAGTTGGTTATGCCCCTTTCTATTGCAGTAATATCATCTACCGTGAGCATGTCAACCCCTTCAGCATCCTTCGTATACCCCAGTGAAGAAAGGTAACGCATCAGCACATCCGAAGTCCTGCTCCCCGGTGCCAGTTCGCTGTCAAAAGCATGACTGCTCCGGTCGTTCCAGGCAGTCCTCATCTCATCCTCGCAGACATTCATCCATACCATGTTCCCGTTTTCATTCACGAGGGAACCCAGATCGTGTGTGTACGGGTTTCCAAGCGCAGTATGACTCCTCATGGATAACTTCTTTTCTTCAAGATCCGGTATGAATTCCTTGCGTGCCACATTCCAACTCAAAGCCAGTGCAGCTAAAAGCACAAAAATGGCGAATGCACTGAACAGCCGTACCGTAAGATTGGGTCGTGTGATAAAAATATATACCGGTGCAGCAAAAAGCAATAAGGCAAATGCAACCAGGCCTGTAAGCACCTCAAGGATGGCCAGTGAAAAGATGAGCCATGGCAACAGAACAACGGCCAGGATTCTTATGCTTTTGGGACGGGAGGCATTGAAGGCCATACAGGTGATGACAGCCGCCGCCAGTACCACCATCATACTGAAACGGATATGGGAAACAAAGGGGGTCAGATCGCGGGCTTCAACCGGATTATCTGTAAGGAATATCACAAACGAAATGATTGTTCCGGCGGTGACAGCGAGGATGAAAGCATCGATGACCAGGTTGAATGAACGGCGCGACAGGTGTGGTCCTGTAACGAGGAAAAGGGGAAGCAACAGCAGAGGCAACTTGATCCTGAGGTCTTTCGCCGCAAAAGCGAAATCAGCAGTATAGAGAAGTCCTGCAATATGCATCAGCGGAATCAGCATAAAGAAACCAAAAGCCAACCTGGCTGAAGAACCGGGTGAGGGAAAGTGGCGGTAACTGCCGGCGATCAGCCAATGTGCGGCCAGCAAAAACAACGCAAGAGACATGGCCGTTTTCGACAGGGGTAATCCCAGGGCAAAAAGAATCAGGCCTGTCAGATAGACTGGCTCATATCTGTTTTGGGATAAAAAAGCGCTAACCCTGTGCATAAAGCTTTTATAAGGGCCGATAACCACCGGCAAGCATTTTTGAATATGCTTCCGGATCCCTGAGGATTCGGTAAGCTTCCTTCAACTCCCTGTCTTCGGCAAGTGAAGCTTTCACCTGTCCGGTATCGAAATAATACCTGTAGATGATCTCCCGCTTCAGCAACCTGGAAATCTCCTCCTTTTGCCTTGAAAGGTCTTCTGTTTTTAAAACCTGCAATGAGGTAGCCAGGGTATTGTAATCCTGCTGTATAAAAGTCTGGTATCCATCTCGTTCCATCACTGCATATAACTCTTCAAGTTTCTCTTCAGAAGGACTTTTATACGAAAAGCCCTGCTCTTTGATGAATTTCATGAAATCACTCCATATACTCTCAGTGATCCTGAATTGGTCAGGTTCAGGGATCCCGGGATGCTGAATACGATACCAGGTGGCGAAATCAAAAATGACAAAACTGTTGATCAGCGCTTTAGCCACAGGGCTATGCCCGGGTTTATCAACAGGGATATCAGGGAAGATTCCTTTGCCATCGAATACAACCCTGTTGTTTCTGATCTTGAAGGATGAAATCAGGCTGTCAGGGATTTCATGGTTTCCTTTCGGATCGAAATAGTCAATGGCCTGGATGCATCTGCCACTTGGAATGTAGTACTTCGCAATGGTCACCTTTAGCTGGGCATTGTATACCAGCGGTACAACATTCTGAACCAATCCCTTGCCATAAGAGCGCTGTCCGATCACGACTGCGCGGTCAAGGTCCTGAAGAGCTCCGGCTACAATTTCTGATGCTGATGCACTGAATTCATCGATCAGGATCGCAACAGGGATTTTCATATCCAAAGGGGAGGAATAGGTTCTGTAATTTTTATTGCGGTCTGATATTCTTCCACGGGTGCTTACAATGAGTTCCTGTTGCCTGACAAACAGGTTGGCAATGTTTACGGCCTCCAGGAGTAAACCCCCGCCATTACCCCTAAGGTCAATAATGAGTCCTTGAACTTCATTTTGGGATGTGAGTTTCAATATGGCTTCCCTTACCTCGCCGGAGGCATTCTGGGAAAAGGTTTTCAAGCTGACGTATGCGATATTCCCTGTCGGCATTCCTGACCAGGGAATGGTCTGTTCCTTGACATGGGTCCGCTCCAGGTTCACTTCCAGGATCTGACCGGTGTAAGGCCTTTTCACTTTGACGGCGACTTTGCTTCCCGCCTGCCCCCCCAGGATCAGGTTGACATCTTCGGCAGAACGTCCTTCAAGGGTATGATCATCGATGGAAATCACCTCATCCCCGAT
>JAWOGX010000208.1:0-7382 GCA_046496455.1 Bacteroidales bacterium
GGGTATCTATCATTTCAATGCTGATGCCAATCAGCAGGCAGGGTTCACGGTTTTTGTCCGTCCCCATGCCTACCCCTGGATAAGCCACCCTGAACAAATGATCTACCCTTTAAGATATCTGACCTCCACCCGCGAATATGCGGCCTTGCTGGAAGCAGAAGATCCCAAGGAGGCCGTGGACAATTTCTGGATCGGGAATGCAGGCAATGAGCTCAGGGCCAAGAAACTGATCCGGGAGTATTACCGGAGGGTGGAAAAAGCCAATTATCTGTTCTCATCCCATCAGGAGGGCTGGAAAACCGACAGAGGCATGATCTATATCATGTATGGCCCCCCTTCCGTCGTGCAGCGGGGCTTCTCTTCCGAGATATGGACCTATGGTGAGTCAAGACACATCATGTCGCTTACCTTTATCTTCACAAGGCTTAGCAACCCTTTCACCGACAGCGATTATATGCTTGAGCGGTCCCCCAATTACAAGACAGGATGGTATCAGATGGTAAACAGCTGGAGACGATGACACATAGAGAATTGCCACAGGATGATTTTATCTTCGGGCTGCGCCCTGTGATTGAAGCGATCAATGCAGGCAAGCCCATCGACAAAGTGATGATCCGCAAAGGGCTCAGGGGAGAGACTGTAAGTGAACTGCTGGAGCTGATCAAAAAGAATAATATCTCCTCGCAGTCGGTCCCGGATGCCAAACTTGATCACTACACACGAAAGAACCACCAGGGTGTGGTCGCACTGGTTTCCCTGGTGGATTACCAGGATATTTCAGAGGTGATCCAACAGTTGTACGAACAGGGAAAGGATCCGTTCATTATAATGCTTGACCGCATCACTGATGTCCGGAATTTCGGGGCTATTGCCCGTACTGCAGAATGTGCAGGGGTGGACGCCATCCTCATCCCCGACAAAGGGGCTGCAAGGGTGAATGCCGAAGCCGTCAAGACTTCCGCCGGGGCACTGCTGAAAATCCCTGTCTGCAGATCCTCCAATATTTACAAAAGCGCTGTTTCCATGCTTGAACAAGGAATAAAGCTGATGTCAGCTACGGAAAAAGGTAAACAGCCTTACTGGGAGGCCCCTTTTCAAGGGCCGGTATGCATCATCATGGGTTCGGAAGAGGATGGCGTTTCTGCACCCCTGCTGAAGATGAGCTCCTTTCTGCTCACCATTCCCCAATATGGCGTCATAAACTCCCTGAATGTTTCCGTAGCCACCGGCATCCTCCTTTTTGAGGCAGCCAGGCAACGCCACGGATTATAAGGAGTTAAATCATTTGCATTCGGCAGAAACACACCAAGGATGCTAAACCCCAAGAACAGGCAAGATTCACGGTTGAAAAACCTTTCAGCATGGTTACCCATTATCTTCCTGCTCTTGGTCGCATTGGCGCTAAGACTGATCGGCGCTGATTCAAGATCCTTTCACAATGATGAACTCAGCGCTTTATTCCGGCTACAGGTCGGGGAATTCAATGAACTAATCGAAAAGTCAATCACACCGGATTATCATCCGGCTTTGATTCAGACCCTCCTCTATTATTGGACAAAACTGACAGGATACCAACCGTGGCTTGTGAGACTACCGTTTGTCATGGCGGGGGTAGCTTCAGTCTGGCTCACCCACCTGCTGGGGGAAAGGTGGTTTGGCAAAGGTACCGCATGGCTTGCCGCTGCTTCCTTTGCATTATTGCAGTTCCCGATCCTGTATAGTCAGCTGGCCAGGCCATACAGCACAGGGGTACTCTTCATTCTGGCCGCAACGACATTTTGGGACCGGTTGATCAGGCCCCTTCCCGGATCATGGATCCGATCCAAACTGGTTCCTGCAGCAGGCATGGCGGTCTGCTTTGCCCTCTCGATGTATAACCACTACTTCAGTTTCCTTGTGGCTGGAATGATCGGGGTTACCGGCCTGTTCCTGCTCAGAAAGGAAACCGTGCTGCCGTACCTCATCTCCGGGTTTGCTTCCATCCTGCTCTTCCTGCCACATCTGAATATCTCCATCACACAGGTCGCCCGGGGGGGACTGGATCTCTGGCTGGCGCCACCTGATGCTCAATGGCTTGCATCCCACTTCACTTACCTCTTCAATAACAGTTATCCCTTACTCATCTTTGTGCTGATCATCTCACTTCCTTTTCTGATCAGACTGGCAACCCCCCGCAGTGACGCAAATCGCCGGATGCAATGGATCAATTTCCTATGGTTTTTCATCCCGTTGTCTTTTGCCTTTGGCTGGTCACTGCTTATCAATCCCATACTTCAGCATTCCATCATGCTCTTTGCATTCCCCTTCCTGCTGCTGGCTCTGTTCTCTGGTTACGGCAAGGACGGAAGCCACCTTTCCAGGGGTGTTATCGTGCTTTACCCGCTGATCCTCCTTTCCCATCTCCTCTGGGGAGCTGGATATTACCGGACAGAACATTACACCGGTTTTGAAACGATGGGTGAAGAGATCTGCATTGAATTAACCAGGGAGAACACCGTCTGGGCTGTGGATGTAAACAATCCATGGTATATCCATTATTACATGAATCCTGGCTGCAACCCTGACAGTGCCCTGTTTTACTTATCGGGGAAAAAAGAAAATCTGCCTGAAATACAAGCCATGCTTGACACACTCACTGCTGATGGGATTGTTTACGCAAGGCTGAGGCCGGCTGATCCGATGGTGCCCGAACTCATGATGCAGTATTTCCCGAACCTGGTGTTCTACCGTGATGACGGGTTGTATGGTGAGCTGTTCTCCTTCCGGAGAAAATCGGGAACTACACCCCGGATCATAGATCAAAAGGACACGATCACCATTCTGCAAACTGACCTGGTTCCTATCCCTCAGCAGGATTCCTTCGCAGAGTTCGTCCCGCTCCTGGATTTGCAGATGAAAAGCATTAACCCTGCATCGAAATACCAATCTGCAACGATACGTTGTGTTTTGAGCAATGTGTCAATGCCCTGGCCTCAGGAACAGCATCTGGTGATTGAACTGAAAGATAGGAATGGGAAACCAAAAGTATGGAGCGGACTGCAGCCGGGCATAATGAACCCGGTCGACGGACGCTATGTGATTGTGAGCAGGCTGCCTGAGAAAGGTTCCGTTAACGATCTGCTGCAAATTTATCTCTGGAACCCAAATCATAAGCGAATCCCACATTTCAGCGCTGAGGTACAGGCCGTAGTATCGACATCATCCCCAAAAAAATAGGACAATGAAAACCACCAGTAATATCAGATCAACACTGATTCTGTGCTTTGCAACTGCGGTAATTATATCAGCCACAGGATGTCAGAGGAAAAGAACCGAGAAAGCCTATCACGACAATGGCAAACTGATGTATGAAGTATCCTATAAGGGTAAGTCAAAGCACGGTCCTTCCGTATACTATTTTGCAGATGGCAGAAAGGAGATCGAATATTCCTATAAGAACAACCTGCTCGACGGCAAAGTGACCCGTTGGTATTTCAACGGCAATATCGAATACGAAGAAGAGTACGGTAACAACCAGCTGGAGGGGCTTAGCAAATATTTTTTCATAAACGGGAACATTTCCGAAGAGAAGAATTTTCACCAGGATGAACTGGACGGTCCTTACAAAGCATTTTGGGAAAATGGGACAAAGAAGATCACAGGTCAATATCAGCGTGGAATGTATCACGGGAGGTGGGAATATTTCAACGGGCAGGGCCTGAAAGTGGGTGAAGCAATGTTTGAGAACGGGTCTGGGGTGATGACCGGTTACCATAAGAATGGCCGGATACACAAGGAAATAGAATATCGCGAAAACCTTAAACATGGCAGGGAAGTGACCTGGACAGAGGAAGGTTCACTTGTAAGTGAACAATTCTATGAAAATGGTGAACTCGTGAAAGAAATTAACAGAAATTAAGAGTTGATTTGTTGATATTTTTATGTATATTTGGGGCTGACATTTTCGTAAACCAATGAAATTTAAAGATGATCAAAGAGACTGCTGACATCACAGAGCCGGTGGAAGTGTTTGGTTTCGCCACCGCAAGAGAACTGGTCAACCAAACACTTAACGTAACCCCAAGTGCAGCGCACTATTCGGCGTATGAAGAGCCGAACATACCATCGGGATTTCAGAACATTGACAATATTACCAAAGGTTTTCGAAGAGGAGAGTTAACGACGATAGGTACCCGGCCGGGTAACGGGAAGACAGCCTTTCTGCTTTCCCTGATACAGAATATAGCGATCAGTCTGGAGCGAAGGGTTGCACTGTTTTCTCCGGAGCGGTCGGCGCTTAAGGTGATCCGAAGGCTCATCGAGAGCAACACCAGCCATTCGGTGGAAAAGATCCGCCAGGGGTTGTTGAAAGAATGGGATAAAGCACATACCGATTCCCTGGTTCAACGCATCGCGTCTGCCAATCTTTTTATTGATGACACTACGAATCTTGATGCGCATGAGCTGCTGCTCCGTTGCCACCAGGTAAAACAGAAGTACCAGGCTGAGGTAATCTTTGTGGATTCCCCTGAGAATTACACAGCCCACCTGCACGATCTGAAAGCACGGGCGAATGCCGCTGAGGAGCTGATACAGACACTTGCCAATGTTGCCAGGGAACTGGATATTCCAGTGGTATGTTTTACCCAGATCGGCAAACCGGCCACTATGGTCAATGGGGGATTTACCCCTTCTCTTGATGAACTTCCCTCCTACCTGGCTGTCAATTCAGGCACCGTAATCTTTATCCACCGTCCGGAATACTACAACCTGCCCAGCAAGGACCTGCCCAAGGGAGCTGTTGAACTGATCTTCAACAAACACAACAATAACATCATCCAGGAGCGGACTTACCTGAAATTCATCGAGAGTATCGATACTTTTGTGGACCCCTCATAATGGGGGTTGCCTTACTGAAGCATATCTGCCGTTCCGGAACAGGTTGAATTGTCGTACCAGAAAACGAATCATTTCATACCTATGAATCAGCTCATCCATTCCCCGGGTTTCAAATTGTTCTGCATCGCCTTAATACTTCTGTCAGGCCTGGATCTCTTTTCGCAAAAACCGACAGCCCCGGTTAAAGTTGAGGTCACTGACATGAAAGGGAAGCCCCGCAGCGGGGAAACCATCATTTTCATTGATACTGTTTCGAAGAAGCAATTCTCCGGAGTATCCGATGCGAGGGGTCAATTTAAGCTGCAGCTTCCTGCGGGAGCGGTGTATCTCATCAGCATCAAAGCTGTTGGTGACGATACGGATCACTCCACCATCGCAATCCCTGACCTGAAACCCGGCGAATATTTTGATGGGGAAACCGTGGTCACCATCAAGTTTGAACCTGCCAAAAGCTTCATCCTGGATGCGGTCTATTTCGATTCGGGGAAAGCCACCCTGCGCCCTGAGTCGTATACGGAACTGAATGAGTTGGTGGAGTACCTCAAACTGAAACCTTCGGTAAAAATTGAGATTGCAGGGCACACCGATAGTGTAGGAGATGATGATGCCAATCTGAAACTTTCCCAGTCAAGGGCTGATGCTGTAAAAGCCTACCTGATCAAAAAGGGGATAGCATCTTCGCGGGTTGTTGCCAAAGGTTACGGTGAAACCAGGCCTGTAGCAGACAACGAAACCCCCGAGGGGAGGCAGAAAAATCGCCGAACCGAGGTAAATATTCTTTCGGAATAATGGGTATCCTGCTTTGACTATTGCTTGCCAGGAGGATCGGCAGCAACGGCACCTTCTCCTTGCTGGTATGGCAAAAACTTCCGTGAGGGGCTTTCCGTGAATCCTCCCAGACGATAGCTCTCCCACTTCTTATCCACCTTTTCGATTGTTTCCCTGTTCATGCAAGTCAGGTTAGGCCAGTCGCGGTCAAATCCGTCGAAGGTTCTGGTCTTGCGCGTCGCATCAAATCCGGCGAGTAACTTTCCGTTCGGGTTATTACCCCTGAGGAAATCCCTCTGAGGGTCGATATTACCGGTCATGAGCCAGAGGGCCGATTCCAGGTCAAGGTGAGCTGCTTCATGATCGAGGTAACAGACATAATCAAGGGCTTCGGCTCCGGCAAGCATGGAGACCCTGGCATGGAGATCAGCCACTGAAACGGTTTTCTGCTTATCAACATAGAGGATGAGAAACGGTAAGCCTGCCGGGATGATGTGGTTTCCGATCCCTGTCACACCGGGAAGAGAAAGGACCTGCCCGGGGAATGAGCCTGACAGGGATACCCGATCCCTCTGCAATGACTTCCTGGTAGCATCCACACCGAGTTTGCTGCCATAAGCGAAGCTGCGTGAGGAATGGTCAAGCACATCGAGTGGGCCGGTACTGAAGAAGAGATCTTGCTCCGGGTCAGTATTCCCAAAGATTGCATCAAGGACATCGGTATAGTTTCTCAAATCAATATCTTCATCCAGAAGCACCACGATCTTATTGAACATCATTTGCCCGGCACCCCAGAGCGCACTGGCCACCTTGCGGGCATGACCGGGATATTCCGAATGCATCGAAGCCAGGACGAGGTTATGAAATACACCGGCAGCCGGCATGTGCATATCTGATATTTCGGGAGCAATAGTAGTTCTTATGGGCATCAGGAATATCTTCTCAGTGGCTTTCCCCAGCCAGAGGTCTTCCTGGGGCGGGATTCCGACGATCGTTGCGGGAAAGACCGCTCCTCTTCTATGGGTAATGGCTGTTACGTGAAACACCGGATAAAGGTCCGCAAGGGAATAGAATCCGGTATGATCACCGAACGGGCCTTCGGTACGCAGGGGTTCTTCCGTATCAACATACCCTTCAATCACAATATCGGCATCAGCAGGGATCCAGATATCGTTGGTGAGGGATTTTACAAGTTTGACACCCCGTTTCCTGATGACGCCGGCGAAAAGGTATTCGTCGATGATCGGAGGCAAGGGGGCTGTGGCAGCATAAGTGAAAGCAGGGTCACCGCCAAGGGTCACCGTCACAGGCATTCTTTGCCCAAGCTTTTGATATTTCCTGTAATGGGATGCTCCATCCTTGTGCATATGCCAGTGCATTCCCGTGCTCACTTTGTCAAAAACCTGCATCCGGTACATCCCTGTATTGGTCTGGCCAGTTTCCGGGTCGACGGTATGAACGAGAGGAAGGGTAATAAAAGGTCCGCCATCATGAGGCCAGCAGGTCAGCACAGGGAGCTTCTCAAGATCAGGATTGGACATAATCACCTCCTGGCACGCCCCCCTCCCCCGGATCCGCTTCGGCAGCCAGCGGCTCATTTTCAACATTTGTGGCAAAGCATTGAGTTTCCCGGAGAACCCCTTTTCACGCAATTTTCCAAGCATGCTTAACAGCTTTGTCAGATCCTGCGGGATATCATCCAGGGACCTGGCACCAAGCGCCGCTGCCATCCGGGC
>JAWOGX010000071.1:0-4884 GCA_046496455.1 Bacteroidales bacterium
ATCAGAGCAGTTCCGCGAAGCGGAAAAGTTTGTGAAAGGGTTGAAGGTGACCAGGGAGCTGAGACGTAATTTCATTGTGGAGCTTGGATTTGTGTATCAGCAGCAGGGTGATTTCAAGAAAGCAGAAAAGGAGTTTGAGCGTGCCATTGAGCGCATGGAACCGACCCGGATGGCTGTTGTGGACCTTGCCAACGCTTTCCTCATCCGGCGGCAACCCGATTACGCCGTTAAGGTTTACCTCAAGGGCAGGAAAGTGATTCCGGAACCGTATCCTTTCCATATCGAACTGGCCAATGTTTACCAGGCAACCCGGAATTTCGGGGCAATGATGGATGAGTACCTCGACCTTGTTGCCAGTGACGAGGGGAGGATTGACCTGGTGCAGAGCATCCTCCAGCAACTGATGAATCACCTGAATGATGAAAGTTTCAACCAGTTGGTCAGGGGAAAGATGATTGAGCGGACCCAGAAGTTTCCTGATCAACTTGTATACAGCGAGTTGTTGCTCTGGTATTCAATCCAGCAGAAAGAATTTTCGCTTGCCCTTTCGCAGGCAAAATCTATGGAGCGCCGCACCCGTGATGAAGGGGATATGGTGTACAAGGTGGGTCAACTTGCTGCTTCGAATGAATATTTTGATGTGGCCATCGAAGCCTTTGAGCACATCAGGGCAAAGGGGGAAACCCATTTCCTCTTTCTCAGTGCAGAGATAATGCTGCTTGAGGTGAAGTATTCAAAACTGATGAAAACTGGCATCACCGATATCCTGCAAATTGAACGGATGGAACAGGAGTACGAAAAGGTACTGGCGGATCTCGGGCAGAATGCCGGTACCGTGGTGCTGATGCGCAACCTGTCGCACCTCAGGGCATTCTACCTCGATAAGGTTGAACCAGCCATTGCGATGCTGGAAGTGGCTATTGCCATGCCTGGGGTTAAACCATCGGTGGTGGCACAATGCAAGATTGACCTTGCCGACATCTTCCTGATGACCGGAGAGGTGTGGGAGGCCACACTCCTCTATTCCCAGGTGGAAAAAGCTTTTAAATATGATCCTGTTGGCTTCGAGGCGAAACTGAAGAATGCCAGGCTCTCTTTTTATATCGGTGAGTTTGATTGGGCACGCACTCAGCTTGATGTGCTCCGCACGGCAACCTCCAAGCTGATCGCCAACGATGCCATGGAGCTGTCACTCCTCATCTCCGATAATCTTGAGGCCGACAGCAATACAGTGCCCCTTTCAATGTATGCCAATGCAGAACTCCTTACCTTCAGGAAGAAAAGTGATATGGCCCTGCTTGTCCTCGATTCCATTGCCGGCATCTTTCCGGGGCACAACATCCAGGATGAGGTACTCCTCACCAAAGCGGAAATCATGTTTGCGAAAGGGGATTTTGCTGCAGTTGATTCCTTGCTGAACAGGCTGGTGGATGAGTTTAGTTTCGACATCCTTGTGGACAATGCCCTCATCATGCAGGCCCGGATGCATGATTACCAGCTCAGTGACGGGCCCGGGGCACTTGAGCTTTATGAACGCATCATCATTGATCATCCGGGAAGCATCTTTGTGACCGAAGCCCGCAAACGGTACAGAGAATTGAGGGGAGATTATCTCAACTGATGGACAACCGCGTTACCCCCAAGAAATCCTTCGGACAGCATTTTCTTCACGATAAGAACATTGCTGCAAAGATTGCCGCAGCCATTCCCGACCAGTCAATCCCCTTGCTTGAAATAGGACCCGGAATGGGAATGTTGACCCAGTTCCTCCTCGAAAGGCCGAATCAGCTCAAAGTGATTGAAATTGACCATGAATCGGTAAAATACCTTGAGCAGCATTTCCCCCAGCTTCTTCCTGATGCCCTGATCCGGCAGGATTTTCTCAGCGCACAGCTCCCGGCAATCTATCCGGGCGAGTTTGGTATCATTGGGAATTTCCCTTACAACATCTCTTCCCAGATTCTTTTCAGGACCATTGAACATCAGCAGCAAATTCCTGTTCTATGCGGAATGTTCCAGAAGGAGGTTGCCGAAAGGATCGCTTCCGGGCACGGAAATAAACAATACGGGATTTTAAGCGTGCTTCTCCAGACCTGGTATGATGTCAAACTACTCTTTACAGTCAATGAAAATGTTTTTACTCCACCGCCTAAAGTCAAGTCAGCGGTGATCCTGATTTCAAGGAAGCCTGAACAACCCGGGATCGAAGACCCTGCCCTCTTCATCAGGATTGTCAAAGCAGCCTTTAATCAGCGCCGGAAGATGCTCCGCAATGCCATTGCGTCCGGATTTGGATCCGAAATACGCTTTCCCTTTGAAACCCTGCGTGCTGAACAATTATCAGTGGAACAGTACTTCGAACTCTATCAAATCATCCGTAAACAACTCATTAAATAATCATCAAAAAAAAACTTGCATGATTTGGATTAAAAGTTTTTATATTTTTGCGGTGTTTGAAACTTTGAAATCCGGGTTGCGTTAAACAACAAAATTTTCGGGTGGTATGAAATCCAATTTTAACTCATTGACAGCATCCAACAGGGCGACGCTACGGTTGCTACCCTCTTTCATTGAGTTATTTATTCCGTTTACACACTGGATTGCTCCCCAGGTGCATATGTCAGGAAAATCCGAAAAGCGTGAGACCTGCAAGCTCTGCTCCACCACTTTTTCATTCGAAGAGCCATTCTGCCCGGTTTGCGCCTCCCGCGGACTTTATCTCCACGTCACCGAAAGCGAGTAAATTCCATTTCTTTCTCTGGTTTTCTACTGTCATTTCCGATGATCGCGATAGATCATTCTGATCAACCCTCCCTGCCCTTGTGCCCTTAATGTCCTTACTATCCAGTCCCGGTTCTCAGGTTTATACCAGAAGAAGAAT
Organism: Bacteroidales bacterium; assembly: GCA_046496455.1. Taxonomy (GTDB): domain Bacteria; phylum Bacteroidota; class Bacteroidia; order Bacteroidales; family SKPS01; genus SKPS01. Next base: position 2,882 of record JAWOGX010000071.1, read on the forward strand.
TTCCGCTGGTTCCGGCGCTCATCTTCGCTGCCCGGAATGTAAACCGGTTCAGAGGAGTATGGGTTTATGCCAGTGTAATACATGGTGGTTGACAAGGTCATTGGGGTAGGGGTAAAATCCTGGACCTGTTCTGGCCTGGCTCCCGTTGGGGCTATAGCTGCAGTGAGATTCCCCATCGATTGCATGGTGCATCCCGGCAAGGACGCGATCAGGTAGGGAATCAGCTGCTGCCTCAGACCATGCTTCCGGTTTATGGCAACAAATTCATCCCGGAACTTCAGGTAGCTGTCGAACGATGGCTTTCTGATCAGTTGTAACACCTTTGGATCAGCATGTTCCGGGGCAACTTTAAGTCGGCCGGACACATGGTGCCTTATCAGTTCTGCAGTGTATTCTTTCAGCCTGAACTGCAATGCTTTTTCCTTACCAACGCCGGTCAGCATGTCATATCTTATCCCACTGCCAACATACAGATGCTTCACCTTTTTCATGGCTTTCGCTTTCCGGTAAAGGGCAATCAGAGGTCCGTGATCCATATTGAGATTGTTGCATACTTGTGGCCACAGGCAAGACGGGCGGCTGCATTTTCGGCAGATGCGAAGGTCAGATCCCCGCATCCGGTACATATTGGCACTGGGTCCGCCAAGGTCGGTTACCGTACCCTTAAAGTCGTCCATTCCGCTCAGCTCTTCCAGTTCACTGATGATCGATTCTTCCGACCTGCTGGAGATGAATTTCCCCTGGTGCATGCTGATGGTGCAGAAGCTACAGCCTCCAAAGCATCCGCGATGGATGGTTACCGAATCCCGGATCATTCCCCAGGCCGGTACATCACCCCTTTTCCTGTACCTGGGATGGGGTTGGCGGGTATAAGGGAATGCATAGATTTTGTCAAGTTCGTGTGGTTCAGGTGCAGGAAAGGGTGGTGTAATGACCACATGCCCGGTTCCGGAGGGTTGAATGAGCGTGGCCGGTTCCATCCGGTTGGATTCTGTTTCAATCATCCTGAAAGCTTCTGCGAAATCCTTTTTGCTTGCCACACAGGCCTCGTGTGATGGCAGGGTGATCACACCGCCAGACTGTGAAAGGGAAGAGATGCGTTCTTCAGATGTTTCCAGGTATGACACCTGCTTCAGGGCTGATCGTGCTTCAATGGGAGCACCCTGACGGTAGAACGCTGCCACCGCTGTGATGGCCTTTTCTGCCATCCCGTATAAAAGTATATCCGCCCCGGAACTTAAAAGGACCGAAGGCATCACACTGTCTGACCAATAGTCGTAATGTGTGGCCCTTCGCATTGAGGCTTCAACACCTCCCAAAACCACCGGGGTCTCCGGGAAGAGCTGTTTCAGTTTTTGGGTATACACCACAGAGGCATAATCGGGCCTGAAACCGGCAACACCCCCCGGAGTGTAAGCGTCATCAGACCTTAGCCGTTTCATGGCAGTGTAATGATTCACCATCGAATCCATATTCCCTGCTGAAACACCGAAGAAAAGAGAAGGTTGCCCGAGCTTTTTGAAATCCCGCAGGTCATCCCGCCAGTTGGGCTGGGCAATGATCCCGACACGGTAGCCCAGCTTTTCCAGCACCCTGCCAATGATCGCCGTGCCAAAAGAGGGATGGTCCACATAGGCATCACCGGTCACCAGGATGATGTCAAAAGAGTCCCAACCCCGTTTCGCTGCTTCTTCCAGCGACATGGGTAACCATGCGGTAATGGGTGGCCTGGATTCGGTCATGAGCACTGCGTTAAGCTAAAGTGCCCTAAAAGTAAGCCTTTTTGACTTATGGCTCAACGGGTGTCTGTACTCTGGAAGATTTTATCGGCCGATCTGGCGATAAAGCCACGGAATAAATTCCCGTTGCCGTTTGGATATCGGCGGGCAAACTCATAGTAACAACCGGGTACTTCCAGCACACCCTCCTTGAAATGCACACTGATCGGTGCTGCCATTATGCTCGATTGCTCCAGCAATTCTTCAGGGGTACCTTTGATTTCT
>JAWOGX010000155.1:0-5157 GCA_046496455.1 Bacteroidales bacterium
GCCAACTCTGTGTACTCCGTAGTTAATGAAATCGACGCCAGCGATCTAAACTCCCTAAACATCCTAAACTCCCTCAACCTTTTTCTCAGGTACTCTGTGGTTAATGAAATTGACGCTTGCGCTCTAAACACTCTAAACATCCTAAACATCCTCAACTCCCTCAACCTTTTCCCCCGAGCCCTGCCACTTCACATTCCGCGAAAGATACATGATCAGGGCCATGACGATGAAGAGTCCGATGCTGCCCATCAGCAGGGAGTAGTCTTCGAGCTGCAGGATGGTGAACAGGAAGGTGTACAGCGCCACCAGGATGAACCCAACCAGCACGATGAGTTTCCTCCGTTTCAGGATGGATGCCGAATAGGCGGTGATCAGCACGATGTTGGCCACCGCCGCCACGATGTAAGCCCACGTGAAACCGATCTGTTCCGACAGGGATAGCAGCAGGACATAAAAAATGCAGAGGGCAAAACCGATGAGCAGGTACTGGATAGGGTGCACCCTCTTTTTGTTGAGCACCTCGGAGAAGAAGAAGGTGAGGAAAGTCAGAGCAATGAACATAATGGCGTATTTCACAGAGCGCTCCGACTTCTGATAATGGTCTACCGGGATCTTCAGGTTCACCCCGAATGACCAGTAGTTTGCATCGTACTCTTCACCCTGCCACTGTTGAGGAAAGTTTCTGTTGAGGTGCAGGATGGTCCATTGGGCCACGAAACTGCTGTCGGTCAACTCCCTTTCGTCGGGCAGGAAAGCACCGTCAAAGCTGGGTGAATCCCACGGGGCACGCAATTGAACGTGTGTGGTCTTGCCCAATGGCACAAATTCGATTGACTCGCTGCCGTTGAGATGCAGGGTGAATTCGAATGGATAATCGCCGGTGGCAGTGTCATGCAACGGTATTCGGGCCGACACCCCTGAGCTTACGATCTGCCGGGTTGGGACACCCGGGTTCACCTCCAGCGGGGTTCCGTTAAACTGAATGGAAACCCCCTGCTTGATGCCTCGCATATCGGGGATACCTACAGTGATGAACGCCTCATCCCAAAGGATCGTCGCCGGATCGGTCTTCCATATCCCGAAATCGGGATGCGAAAACCGGCCGGTCACCTTCAGATCCGACTTGTACAATACCACCTTGTACAAAGCCCTGTTGCGCTCTACCGGGGTCAGGATCCCGTCGATGGTCAGCTCCTCCGGGAGAAAATGGGCATAATGCACCGTGTAGGTCACCTGGTTGTTGTTTGTCTGATATTTCCGAAAGGGCACCGTAAGCACCGGCCCCGTGATGGTTTGCGCATTCCCCCACTTTGAACTGATCTCACGGATCACCTCATCGCGCCGCTCCTTCCGCTCTTCCACCAGATTCCGGATCATCGCCGCCGGTATCAGCAACAGCAAGGTCAATGTACCAATCACAATAAATTTCACCGTGATACTCTCGCGAATCCAGGTCTTGAAATTGTTGCTCATCGTCGTAAATGATTTGGGGTGAAGGGTTAAACAGATTGTTGGAACGCAAGGAAGAACAGATTATTGCAGGTGTTTTTTCTGTTGACAGGGCCAGGATTAGATCAATATTTCGAACACCTGCTTCAAAAGTAGTATTTTTGCATAATCAGCAAAACAAACAGGCAATTATAGAAAGTGACGAATTAAAAGCCATGAAAAGACTAACCTATCGGATTTTCCTCCACCCGGAACCTGAAGGGGGCTACACTGCAACCGTTCCGTCTCTCCCAGGTTGCATCACCTACGGAACCACTCTCGAAGAGGCTATGGACATGGCCAAAGAGGCAATCAGTTTGTATCTTGAGAGCCTGGTGGCACACAATGAACCGGTTCCTGATGAATCAAACACGCTGGAATACTCCCTTACGTTAGATGCCGCTGTATGAGTAACACCCCAGCCTATACCTCAAAAGACATTATAAAAATCCTTAAAAAGCACGGATTTGTCCTTGACCGCAGTAAGGGAAGTCATCAAATCTGGATTCATCTTACAACACAAAAAAGGGTTGTTGTACCATTTCACGTAAAAGACCTTCCCAAAGGTACCATGTATGCTATTCTTCGACAGGCCGGTATCGAACTCCATCAGAAAGACTGACAAGAGCATCTGGCGGGTCAACATAGAGCCATATAACGGCTGGTTTCCAATAAAATAAGAGGAGCCCCGAATCAGGATCCCGGGCTCCTCTTATTTTTTACAGAATACAACCTCTACCTGCTCACTACCATCTTTCGGGTAAGCCTGTATCCGTTGAATTCAATAAAATACTGGTACACGCCGGCAGCCAGGTTTGAGATATCCAGATCAATCTGATGCTCACCAACGCTGAATGTTTGCTCAGTAAGGAACACCGTTTGACCTACCAGGTTCATAACTCCTAAACGTATCTGACCATCTCTTGGAATGTCGAAACGGATGGATGTAGTTCCGGTAGCAGGGTTGGGGATATTCTGGTGAAGAACAAGCCTGTTCCCTTCCGGATTGTCAATGCCGATGCAGGCAACACCCACATAGCTTTCACAGCTCTTGTTGTTGGTATTCAGTGCATCACCTGTCAGCTTGGTTTCAACACACATCTGCTGGGCTCCAAGGTTGGGCTTGAAGAGGTTGGACAGCGTGTAGTCTGTATGATTGCCCGGAGCCAGGTTTCCCGTCCAGGTATCCGTGTACACCTGGCCTCCATTCTGGAACACGTACTCAAGCGGGATGGAGGTCTGGGCATTTTGTCCGTAGTTGTTGATTCTCACAATCACCGGATACTGGTACCAGGGCTGACCGGTTGCATGGTAGAAGCAGATATTGCCTGTCCCTGGATCCACAATCTGTGAGATACCCACATCGTTGATGGCTGGCAGCACACCAAGATTCATGCATTTTTCATCGTTCACGGTGAAACCGTCGCCTGTCATCTGGGTCTGCGCGCACAATGGGTATGCAGTTGCCGGAACAGTGTAATTCTGGACAAAGGTGTATTGGGTTGTGCCCAGGGATGGAAGGTTGCCGGTCCATATCTCTGTTGCCACAACGGTCCCATTAACTTTTAGCACCACCGGGAACATCACCTGGGCATTGCTGCCAAAATTGGTAATGGTTACGGTAGGATGAACCAGGCTGCCAATGGCTGTGTCGTTGACAGGATAATCGATTGAAGTGACCCCGATATCGTTCGGAACCATTGGCAACGAGAGTTTAAAGTTGTCAACAGCCCAGCCGTTTGCACTACCGGTTGCATTCGAGACGAAGTTGAATCTGAACTGGATGGTGTCTGTAGTATTGAAATAATACGGGTCAAGTTTGAAGGCGGAATACTGCCATCCGGTGTTGGGGAGGCTGAAGTAGTGCACCCCACCGCTTTGGGCATTATACCAGTTGGTACCAAGAAGATCATTCATAAACCCAAGGTTCGACCAGTTGACACCACCATCTTTGGTGTACTGCACCCGGCCATAGTCATTCGTTGCCATATCCGCCCAGTGGTAGAAACTCAGGGTGATGGTATCGGTCTGACCAAGGGATGAGAAGTCGAACTGCGGTGAATAGATGTATTCATTGGCGTTGTTGGAATAGTCGCCGGTGAGGTTGGTCACCCAGGCTTTTGTTCCGGAGTATGCGCTGTTGATGACGTTGGCATTCGGTGTCCCCAGCTGCCAGTTGACGCCGGAAGAGGGTCTGTACCAATTGTTGGCAGTCTCGAAATCATCAAAGTAAGGTACACTGGTCTGGAACTGTCCAAATACATTGAGACACTGCTCATCATTAAACTGTACCGAATCACAGGATAACACTGTAGTAACGCAAAGGGTGTTGTTGCCAAGGTTCAGGGTGATGTTGGGCAGGTAGAGGCTATCCTGCCCCATTGGCGCCAGTGTTGAAGGATAATTTGTTACCACCGGTGTTCCGTTGTTGAACACATAAGCGACCGACAGGGTGTTGGCCTGGATGGTGTCGGAACCGAAATTCATGAACTTCACATACACAGGCAAGGTGGCGCCGGCTGTTTGCAACCCGGATGGTTCCAGGATGGCAATGATACCTGCGTCACAGTTTGACTGAGGAGAAATCGTAACCAGGTAGTCTTCAGTCTCACCCCAGGTGTAAGTGCCACAAGGATTCACGGAGGTAGCAGACGATGTCTCGACAAAAACCACACGCATCCTGGTGTTTCCTGAAAGCGCCGTCGGCGGGATCGTCACAGTGCCTGTAACGGTGTTGTTGGTAGAGGTAACTGACTGATACGCCAGTTCAGCTGTCGGGTCAAACACTCCGTCACGGTTGTAGTCAATCCATGCCTTCACATAACAGGGATAGGATCCGGTATAATTTGGTGCATAGGTTGAGGAGATGCTGATCGGATAGTTCATCCCGGGAGAAAGCACCGGCGCGGGAACAGTCTGCGTGAAATCAGTGTACATGGCACTGGAAGGAGCAGACGTGTTGTTCAGGGTATGCAGGGTTACATTGACAAGTTCTTCATAAGCCCCACTGGTTGCAGTTGAGATACAGTAATTGGGATACATGTTCTGGATGGTCTTCCATGCCGTATCGTTCATGTACGTGATGTCCCCTGTGAGGTTCGTGTAGGCTTTGATCTGGTAAGTATTGCCCACAATGCCGAGATTTGCCTTGGCGATAAAAGTGTAGATCAGTGAATCACCCGATGGAATCGTGCTGGTGATGGTTTCTGTAACCGGTGTCAGGGCATCAATCTGGAAGCTGACCGGGATATTGCTTTGTGCAACGGTTCCATAATTCTTCACCTTCACCTGGACAGTTTCCTGGGATCCCAGGCTCACGGCTGAGATAGGTTGGATGATCTGGGACACCCCGGCATCTGCTGCAGCAGCTGCCGAAACAGTGATGTAGAGGGGAACCCTGGCACTGGTACAACCTGTCGGTGCAAGTTCAAGCTTCATATTAGGACGGTCGGCAATGGTAGTGACAGATGCTGGCGCACTACAGACATTGGCATTATCACCGTTATACCTGGCCACGCTGTTGGCCGGCGTCGTTGAATAGAAGATGCTTGCATTGCCTGCAGAGACCCAGTTGCTGTTATTGAAACACACTTCAATCACTATGTTCTGCTGACCGTCCCAGATAAAAGGTTGCTGGAAAACATGATTGTTCCAGCCGTTGACGGGTTG
>JAWOGX010000328.1:0-10315 GCA_046496455.1 Bacteroidales bacterium
CATAACCAATTCTTTACCTTATGTGTTTTTACCCGTCCCAATTGTTATCCCTGCGATTTTTTCTGTGTGCAGAAAATCCCCGGCGGCTAATTAAGATGCCCGGTGGCTAATTCATCTTCTTATATACCCTGACATAGTCGATGATCATTTTTTGCGGAAATGGGGTCTGGTCAGTCGGGAATCCTACATAATTACCTCCGACCGCGACATTCAGAATCAGGAAGAATGGCTGATCATACACCCATTCACCGGATACATCTGTCCGTTCAATACGCTGATACAGAAAATCATCCACAAAATAATCGATCTTATCTTCATCCCATTCGATGGCAAAAATGTGGTATTTGACATCAAAGCGATCATCCATCAGGGCAAAGGTCTTGGTAACCGGATTCCACCCTGAGTAGCCGGGTCCATGAAGGGAACCGTGAATGATGTGGGGCTCCTGGCCCCTGAGTTCCATGATGTCGATCTCGCCACATTCCGGCCAGGCGACGGTGTCGATATTTGAGCCAAGCATCCAGAATGCAGGCCACAGACCCGGGCCATAGGGCGTTTTCAGCCTGGCTTCGAACCGACCGTACTTTTGTTCAAACAAACCTTTCGTTTTTATCCTGGCTGAGGTAAAGCCATTCCCGGCACGTATTGCCGTAATCTCCAGATTCCCGTCCCCATCAAGGGAGACATTGTCGGGACTGTTGGTATAGACCTGCAACTCCTGGTTGCCCCATCCCCCATCACCTGTACCAAGATCAAAAGTCCATTTTGACGAATCAGGCAAAACTCCGGTGGCACCATCAAATTCATCGCTCCAGGTAAGTTGCCAATCACGTTCATCCAACTTTTGGAAATCATCGCGTTCGCATCCCAAAAAGAATATCAGAAAAAACAAAAAGGCTGAACTGAGCCAAATCCCTGTATTTATATTCCTTGTTTTCATTTTCATTGGATTTACTTGTGGAAATAAATGTTATCGGCATAGAAACCCGGAATGTTGGTTCCTTCAAAGATCAGTTGTGCAAGATGCCCCTTGCTGGTCAATCCGGTGAAATTGCTGAGTGGTATGTCAAAGCTGATCCAGTCCTGCGAAACCAGTGTCGGGCTCGTGAAAGTAAGCGTGTGCTTTGCATCATCGGCATTCCCAAGCACCCCATCAGCACCTGCATCCACCAGCTGGAATTTAAACTGGGCACCAGGGTTCAGCGTATTGGGGAAGTAGATGTCTGCATGCAAATGGGTCATGGCTGAAGCATCTATTGTCGGAGATGTAAATTCAATCCCGACAAAATTGAAATTGATGTAATAGAGGACATTATCGCCATTCACGGTAAAATCTGCTGAAAGCGTAGTTTGGTAAGGTGCCCAGTAACCATTGTAGTAATTCACGGGAACATTGCTGTAAGTATCACTGAACAGGGAAATCACGTCACCGGGAGCATGAGAGGGAACAGGAGCATGCGAAAATATGCCCAATGATTGAATGGTCAGTGAACCTGCTGCTTTCACACCTCCCATTGTAGCAGTGATTATCGCTGTGCCGGGGCCACCCACGACCGTCACATTCCCCGATTCATCCACTGTGGCAATGGATTCATCCGAAGAAGAAAATTCAAAATAGGCAGGGGCAGCATCCACTTTCTGATCAATCCCTTCAGGCAGATTAAAAACTGAAGACATTCCATCAAGGGCTTTCGTGATCCCCGTAAAAGAGGTCTCCGTAATATCCAAACCATTCAGAATCGCGTACTTGCCATGGGCAATGGTTGCCAGTTTTTCAAATTTCACTTCATCAATCCAGAAAGTATATCCCTCTCCGTTTTCCGGCCCTTCGGAGTACATAAACATCCCCCTTTCCGCTGTAAGTCTGGATGGATCCGGAATGGGGATGTAATATTTCTTCCAGCTGGAATTAAGTTTCAACCCTGATATGGTTACCTGGTATTTGGATTCACCGAGATCATTGCCAAAACCCACAAGGTCTACGGAAGCGGATCTGGAGGCTTTAGCCCAGAAAGTCAACACATTATAACCAGAAAGGTCCCTGCCCACTTCGGTAAAGTACACGCCACCGGCATAGGCGCCCCGTGGATCATTGGCGTCAGGCACTTCAATCCGCATCGAAGTTTCAGAATTATTCCAGGTAACCTCATGGTCCACATCGAAAGCGGTTGGGACAGAACCGCCAAAAGCGGCATAGTTTAAGCCGGCACTGAAGCCGTCAATAAACACTTCCGGTATCGCCGGATAAGAGGCCGGCTTCAGGTCTTCAATGTCACGCTCACAACCCGTTAACAGGAGTGCAAGGATCACTATTGGCATATACTTCTTCATGCTGAGGATAATCATTGTATTCATCATTTTCTGAATTTATTTACCAACATTAATAAGGACATAGGTTCTGATTTCCCACTCATTTCCATTGTCAAAACCAACCGCATTGGGATCGGGAACCCACTGGCCGCTCCCGTCGATGGTTTGTGTCGGGGAATAGCGTGGGGAATACTTATCCAGCGTGCGATATGAAGCACGAAGCCCAATCCGCGTAGAAGGGAGATTAAACCAATCCGGTTTTCCGAGTGAGGTGGATACGTCTGCCATCAGCTGGAGCGGGAAAGTGAGGTTGTAATCCCGATGATAGTCGTATGGGCCCCAGTCATTGACCCTTACAAAAGAGATCACCTTAACCTGCCGGTATATCATCCGCAAATCCATGCCGTATCTGCGGATGGTACGTTCGTCGCTGCCATTTGCCTGCGCATCGCCGGCATACACATTGGCAATGAATCCAAAATTCCTGTTGATTTTTGACACCAGCCTTGAATGCACTTCCCAAAGGTCCTGTGCAGGGGCAGCACCTGGAAAGGCAAATGTCGTGCGTCCATCCGGCAATATACCGATTGCTGCATCCTGCGTCGTTGGCAGATGACGGTAGACAAACCCTAAGCTGACAGCCAAACCGGCATCTTCAGCTACGTCACTGTCCCAGTTGTACATCCAGGTACCGGGTGTCGGGTCGTAGGTAAACAGGATTTCAGCTGAAGTCTGTTCCCTGTTTGACCTCACCACAAACGGGTCTTCAAGGATATTCCTTGGCCGTCCCGGAGCAGGTACATCAGCCGGTATAGGGCCTTCGATCGGTTTTTGCCACAGGAAATTCGGGGCAATCTGCAAATCCCCCAGCAGATAGGTGAAACCTGAAAGAACGTTATACTGATTTCCGCTTCCGCTCTCTTTCAACCTCCAGCCGGTGAACGTTATGGTCTGGTCAACGCCACCATTGGCAACCAGGCCCATGGCCGCAGATTGGGCATACCAGTTAAACCTGCCCCCTGCATAAGTCAACTTCAGTTTTCCACCCCAGTTATCTTCGGGTTTGATCTGATCCACATACACACTGTAATTCCCCGGCTCACCCCTGACAAGCTGGAACTCCCTCCCCTGAAGCGGCTGTCCGCCCCAGATACCTCCAAGGTCCACGCTGAACTTACCGAAACTCCTGACCGAATGGAGGGTCAGTCGCCTGGTCTGAGGCTGCGGGATGGCGAATGAACTTTCGGTCATTCCAAGTTGATCCAGGTCCTCGTGAAAGATGCCGGTCACCTTCAATTTTCCGAAAAGTTTGGTGTATTTAACCAGGAAAGCCGGATTTGCACCCCACCATAACTGCGGGCCAAATGCCAGTTTCAGATCTTTCAGCTGATTTTTGCCCTCCATCTCGAAACCGAAAGGGGCAATACCATTATAGATGTCTATCTGAGGCCCGTAGTTTGCCTCCGGGTACAAACCGAAAAAGTCCCCCTCATAACCCCAATGATAATGACCGGTACGATAAAAACCATTGAGCGTAAACCAATTATGATCCCATTCATAGCTGGCCCTGTAAACCTGTACCCTGTTGATGTCCTCCATCCTTACACTTCCGTTGCTACTGGCCAATGTGACCGGGCGGCCGCGGTTTTCGTAAAAAATCTGATCGATGGGGTTCGTGGCAACATTGCCCAGCACATTAAACTCGGCGCTTGCCCTGAAATTTGCCGCCGGATTGGCTTCTACCCCGAAATAGAACGATTGCATATGATCAAACCCAAGATGAGTCGGATATTCCGTATTGCCCGGAACGGGATTGTCGGGGGTAGAAATCAGACTGCCACCGGTGTGAAAGGTTGTAAATTCGGCGGTAACCCGGCTCAGGCCAATCTTTTTGCTTTTCTCGCCATCAAGCGCCCCTTTGTCGCCCCTGGATTTGAGGTAGGATTCCGCGATAAGTATCGATGCAAAATGGCGCTCAAGAGAGGAAAATGAGGCTCCTGGCGTATACGGATCAAATCCGTGCACCTCTTTCAATGCATAATAGGCAGCCCTGGGATACAATTGGTAATGTCCCTTCAGATTCGTAGGGCCTTTGGCACAAATGCCAAACCACTCCTCATTCATGTTGTTTTTGCCCTCCTGGTAGTCACTGAGATATCCCCCGTTCGACCAGGATGCGTGTGTGTCGTGTACATCAAGGTTCCTGGTCTGGCCATATTTCCACCATCCGTCGCTGAACTGAAAAGTAAAGCCCCCAATGGCATTACCCGCTTTGCCAATGCCGGAAGCATTTTCGTAAATCTCCCTCCAGTTGGCTGTATTGACATAGGCCTGTGGTCTCTGATCCTCCTCATTCGTCAGGGCATTGAAAGCATCTGCACCAAATTCTGTCAGCAGAACAGGTTTGCCATACTCTTTCTTAACCCTGTCAAACAGATCGGTAAAGGAAACCCCTCGATACACGTTCACACCGAAAATATCCACATCCTTGCACTCTTCGGCAATGATGTCAAGAAACAGAAGATCCCCGTTGCACAGTGCCACCGGATGAGCCTGGTCGATGGTCTTCATCGCGATGGCTGCATCATTGAACAACTTGTATAAGGGACGGGCCTTCTGCGTCGATTTCCGGTCAGCCATCGGGATGTCTTCAGTCTCTGCACCCTCCCAAAAAAGTCCGTAATTATTCTCATTTCCAAGCAAATACAATAACAAACCCGGTGTCCCCTTATATTCATCAGCAAGAGCCTTCACCTCTTTCAACAGGAGTTCGATCACCCGTGGATCGGAATACTCCGTATTGCTGATCCACGCCCCATCAATGGTAAGGCCGTATCGACCGAACGAATGATTGAGCATCGTGTAGATACCGTAGGTTTCGTAGATATACTGTATCCATTTTTTGGGGATACCTGTATAAACACGAATGGCGTTCACGCCCATGTTCTTCAGCATTGACATTTCATAGTCAAGCGCGCTTCTGATGAAATCATCAGATTCGGTCCAAAGGCTGTATGAATAGTTGGTGCCAATGGGAAAGTAATCCCAGTTCATACCGTTTACCATGACTGCTTTACCATTGACCAGGAGTCTGCTCCCGTCTTCATCCGTAACAGCAGCTACGCGATCAGCCTGGGCCAGAAGTGAGATGGAAAAGCTTAAAAGGATCTGTAAAAGAATAATTTTTCTCATACGCGATAATTTTTTTATGACTAACCGAAAAAGCTTCCAGATTCAGATTACGGAACGAAATTTAAGGTGATTTTGACCAGATTGAGCATATACATTACCTATACAGCTGAGCACAAGCCCATAAAAATAGAGCTTGCATTCATTATACAACCATAACAGTCAAGGACTTACAATTTCATCACCGATTAATGACCGATTGTAAGCCTTTCCGGATGTATATACTTAATAAATAAAAGGGGAAAGGGAATACTGACCTGATACCATCAGATTTCCGGAAGAGTGAGGTCTGCGGGAATTACTGATTCGCGTTCTTTGCGCGTTTTCGTTCGTGCTCATCGAGGATGACCTTTCGGAGGCGGATGGAAAGCGGGGTGACCTCAACATATTCATCCGCATTGATGTATTCCATTGCTTCCTCCAGCGAGAATTTAATGGCCGGGGCAAGCAGGATTTTGTCATCCGAACCGCTGGCCCGGACGTTTGTCAGCTTCTTCGATTTGGTCACGTTGATGATCATATCATCGCCCCTGCTGTTCTCCCCGACTACCTGGCCTGCATACACCTCGTCGTTGGGCTCGATGAAAAACCGGCCCCGCTCCTGGAGCTTGTCCAGGGCATAGGCAAAGGCAGTGCCGGTCTCCAGGGCAATGAGCGAGCCGTTGCGCCTTGAACCGATATCCCCTTTCCACGGTTCATAATGGTGATAACGGTGTGCCACCACCGCTTCACCCTCCGTGGCTGTCAGCAGTGCGTTGGTGATCCCGATCAGCCCCCGGGAAGGTATCTTGAACTCAAGGATCACGCGGTCCTGCTTATGGATCATATTTTCAAAGTCACCCTTCCTGCGGGTGACGTGCTCGATCACCTTGCCGCTGAACAGCTCGGGCACCTGCACTGTCAGAAGTTCCACCGGCTCACACTTCACACCGTCAATCTCCTTGATGATAACCCTGGGCTGACCGATCTGAAACTCATACCCCTCCCGCCGCATCGTCTCGATCAGGATCGAGAGGTGAAGTATCCCCCTGCCGAACACCAGAAGCTTTTCAGGGGAATCGGTCTCCTCTACCCTGAGGGCAAGGTTTTTTTCGGTTTCCCTGAAAAGGCGCTCGCGGATATGCCTGGATGTGACGTATTTGCCCTCTTTTCCGAAAAACGGGGAGTTGTTGATGGTAAACAGCATGCTCATCGTGGGTTCATCCACGGCGATGGGCTCGAGTGCCTCGGGGTTTTCAGCATCGGCAATGGTATCCCCGATGTCAAAGGTCTCCGGGCCAAGCAAAGCCACGATCTCTCCTGCCGGCACCTCGGTCTTGATCTTCACTTTCCCCAACCCCTCAAACAGGTAAAGCTCTTTGATGGTGGATTTCAGCACTGAACCGTCACGCTTGATCACCACCACCGGCATGCCTGCCCTGACCGAACCGCGGTGAACACGCCCGACGGCAATCCTGCCAAGATAGGAGGAGTAGTCAAGCGAGCTGATCTGCATCTGGAGCGGGCCCTTCATTGCGTCAGGGGCTGGAATCTTTTCCAGGATCACATCAAGCAGATAACTGATGTCACTCGTCTCATTCTCCCAATGATCCGACATCCATCCCTGCTTGGATGAACCATACACTGTCGGGAAATCAAGCTGGTCCTCACTTGCCTCAAGGCTGAACATAAGGTCGAACACAGCCTCGTATACGCCATATGGATCGCAGTTCGGTTTGTCAACCTTGTTGATGACCACCACCGGTTTCAGATTAAGCTCAATAGCCTTCTGGAGCACAAATCGTGTCTGTGGCATTGGCCCTTCAAAAGCATCCACCAACAGCAGCACACCATCAGCCATATTGAGTACACGTTCCACTTCACCGCCGAAATCGGCGTGGCCGGGTGTGTCAATGATATTGATCTTGACATCTTTATATCTGACTGAAACATTTTTCGAAAGAATGGTGATTCCCCTCTCCCGCTCAAGGTCATTGGAATCCAGGATCAGATCCCCCATGTCCTGGTTTTGCCGGAACAGCTTTACCTGATGTAAAATCCTGTCAACCAGCGTAGTCTTCCCATGGTCAACATGGGCAATGATCGCTATATTCCTGATATCCTCCATCGCAATACTCCTCCTCTGAATTAGGGCGCAAAGGTAGCAGGATTTGGCGACTTACAGTGTTTACAAATCGTTTACATCTTTTATCAGTACGTTAACAGGGTAGCCGGGACGAATAGACTACTTTTGACACTCAATCTTAAAAAGTCTTCCTATGAAAAAACTGATCACTTTATCACTCCTTGCCATTTTTGGCATCACAGCAATGTCTTTCAGCCCTCAGAACCAGCAACAGGCGAACAAAGGCCCGGCAATCACCTTTGAGGCACTGGTGTACGATTTCGGCACCATTAATTGGAGCCAGCCACGCAACAACGATGGCAAATGCGAATTCAAGTTCACCAACACAGGGGATGAACCCCTCATCATCACCGGCGTGCGCGCCGACTGTGGCTGCACCACCCCACAATACACCCAGGAGCCAATCCTCCCCGGTGAAACAGGCAAAATTGCTGTTCAGTATGACAACAGCCGCGTGGGCTACTTCAGCAAGGGTGTTACTGTGACTACCAATGCCAACCCACCGAGCCTCAGGCTCACCCTCAAAGGGAATGTGGTTAAAGAGGCGCCTGCCACACCGGTGAACCCCGCCAACCCCACTGCACCGACCGCCAAATAAGATTAGGTTAGTTCCGAAAATATTTGAAACTTTGTCCCGATAATATCGGGACTTTTTTTTATCAACCCAAAATACTACACCATGCCATCCATATCCAAAAAAGGGCAGCTGATGCCCGAATCACCCATCCGTAAGTTGGTGCCTTATGCCGATAAAGCGAAAAGCAGGGGCACCAGGGTTTATCATCTGAATATCGGCCAGCCCGATATCGAAACACCCGAAATTGCCATGCAGGCTGTAAAGAATTTCAGCCAGAAGGTGGTAGAGTACAGCCATTCAGCAGGGATGCTCTCCTACCGGAAAAAACTGGCAGAATACTACAAAAGTGTCGGCATCGATGTGACGGCCGACGAAATTATCATTGGGGCGGGTGCTTCCGAGGCAATCCTCTTTACGATGCAAACCTGTCTTGACCCTGGCGACGAGATCATTATCCCCGAACCTTTCTATGCCAACTACATTGGCTTTGCCGTCAATGCAGGCATAGAGATCATCCCGATCAGTTCATCGATCGAAAGCGGATTCGCCCTCCCTCCCATTGCCGATTTCGAGAAGGCCATCACTCCCCGTACCAAGGCAATCCTCATCTGCAATCCCAACAACCCCACCGGATACCTCTACAGCCGCGAAGAGCTTGAAGTACTCAGGACACTGGTGCTGAAATACGACCTCTACCTCATTGCGGACGAAGTTTACAGGGAATTCACCTACGATGGCTTGAAACATGAAAGTGTGATGCACCTTAAAGGGCTTGAAGAGAACATCATCATGATCGACTCCGTATCCAAAAGATACTCTGCCTGCGGTTTCCGGATCGGCAACCTGGTGACCAAAAACAAAGCGATCCTCTCAACGGCATTGAAATTTGCCCAGGCCAGGCTCAGCCCGCCAACCTTCGGGCAGGTTGCTGCCGAAGCTGCCGTCGACACCCCTGCTTCCTATTTCCGGATGGTCCTGGATGAGTACCACGCCCGCCGGAAAGTAGTGGTAGAAGAGATCAATAAGATGGAAGGTGCATTTTGTCCCAATCCCAAAGGTGCATTCTATGTAGTGGCCAAACTCCCCATTGATGATGCCGACCGCTTCTGCCAGTGGCTTCTTGAGGATTTCAGCCACAACAACCAGACGGTGATGCTTGCACCTGCAACTGGTTTCTACGCAACCAAAGGCAAAGGTTCCAACGAGGTGCGAATCTCCTATGTGTTGAAGGTGGAAGAACTGAAAGGTGCCATGGCAACCCTTGCCGAAGCACTCAAGGTTTATCCCGGGAAAAAGATCTGAGAACCATTACTGCATCTGGTCCCGCAAAGCCGTAAGGTTTTTATCGCCGGGATTCCTCTCAAGATACCGCGTAAGGTATTCCAGACCTTTGGCAGGTTCACCCCTGCGCCGAAAAACCTGCGCCAGGGTGGATACTGCTGATCCGTCATCTGGATTGTACTTCAGCGATTGCTCATAATTAAATATGAGCTTTTCCTCGTTGCGCATATTGCCGTATGTATCACCGATGTTGCGGTAGACCTTTGCTATACTCTCATGTAAAAGTCGCTTCGAGGATGGATCACCAGACTTCGTCTCCTCTTTTTCAAGCATCATGGTCAATGCCCTGTCAAACAGCTCAAGCGCTTTCCGGAAATCACCCATCAACCCGTGTACGATGGCCAGGTTTTCGACCATCCCGTAATTGCCCGGATCTCCTGCCACTGCCTTCTCAAGGAAACGGCGTGATTTGTTCAGGTATTCTGCCTGCATCACCGGGGTCACAAAAGGGCGAAAAGCAAGATAGCGGCCCCACATCTGCCCCTGTAAATGATTGATGTTCGCATCATCGGGCGCCAGCAACAACAAAGAATCGAGCAACTTCAGTGCAGCTTCAAGCTGATTGCCGTACATAAGCGCTTCCGCATACCCTGTTGCATACTCCTGATTACCAGGCTGATACTTTAGCAATCCTGCATAGACCTTTTCAGCAGCCTGGTAGTCCTTCATCTGAAATGCCCTGCGGGCCAATGCTTTGGAATTCATCAGCGGTTCGCTCATGGACGGGTTCATTTTCAGGCATGCTTCATAAGCATCGAATGCCTCTGCAAATC
>JAWOGX010000190.1:0-5082 GCA_046496455.1 Bacteroidales bacterium
TAAACGGTGGGGACACCGAGCAAGGCAGCTTCTGAGGCCATCGAAGCTCCTTCCCCCACATAGATGGATGCAAAAGCCAGCACATCGTGAATCCGTTCCGGAGGGGCCGGAAGTTTATAAGCGGCAAGCGATGCCGGTATTTCCCCCTCTGAAGAGATAAAAACCTGCATGTGTCGGCTAAGGAAGGCTGCCAGCTCCTCCTTTTCTGACAGGCTGATCCCTTTCTGGTGAACATCATGATAAGCGCTCCAGGAAACGAAACGGAGGATGGCGTAAGGGGTATTTTGCGGGATGCCGAGGAGATTGAAAATTTCCGGATCCGGCTTGAAACGGTTGGGGTGAAGGTAAAACAGCTCTATGTTGCCGGGATAGCGGAAGTGGTTTCTGCCCAGGTTCCTGGTAAAGGTATCGGCTGTAATCTTGGTGCCGATGAATGGAGCGGTCAGGGCAAGCATCAGTTTCACATGTTCAGTATCGGTGAAACCGATGACAGGCACCCTGAACAGCCAGCTGAGATGGCTGCTCTGCAGCATAAAACGGCTCAGGATCAGATGGGGCCTGAAGGTGATAAGCAGTGCAATGAAACGGATGTAGAGCAATGGTAGCTGAAGAAGCTTTTTCGCAAGACCTTTACGGCTCCTGGATATGACCCGGTAATCCAGTTTGTATTGATCAAGCAGGTATCTTGTGAACTCTTTTTCCTGAACCGCGAAAAGCACCCGGTGCCCCCTGGCTGTGAGCTCCCGCGCCAGCAGCCGGAACTGGTGTACCTGCGCAGGGTGAGCGATCTCAATAAGTATTTTCATTCTCTGCATTACCTTGCTGTCTTTTTTTTGCCATCAAACTGATCAGTCTCTTAACAACTGTTCATTTGAAAGTGTGATGAACCACAAATTTCTCCCGCTCTTTCATATTCTAAATTCGTCAATCCTCCAATTTTGAAAATTGCTCCAAAAGTTGATGCAGTTTATTTGCCAGAACATGTTTAGGAATCAGCCTGGTTTCATAATCGGCAATTAAAGCTGGGGAAGTGCTCCGAGCCATGGCATATTCGACTACTTCAGTATCTTTTCCTTTGCAGAGCAAAATGCCAATGCTTGGATTTTCAAAGGATCTTTTTACATCCCGGTCTAAAGCCTCCAGGTAGAAATTGAGTTTGCCAAGGAACTCGGGCTCAAACTCCTGGATTTTCAGTTCAAACAGAACCAAACACTGTAAATCCCGGTGGTAAAAGAGCAGGTCGGTAAAATAATCCTTATTGCCAACCTGCAAACGATATTGATTGCCCATATAGGTGAATCCATTGCCTATTTCGATGATAAATTTTTGCAGATTGAAGATCAGGGCTTTTTCAAGATCTTTTTCGGAGTGGGTGTCAGGTATATCCAAAAACTCAAAAATGTAAGGGTCTTTGAAAAGTTTCTGCGGGAATAGTGTCTTTACTGATGTATTTAATTTCTTCGAAAGCAAAGCGCGTTCGAACTGGGCAGTATTCAATGCTCGTTCCAATTCTCTTGCACTGTACTTTTCATCGATACTGATTAACAGGTAGTATAAGGTTTCTTCTGCTGTTTTGGTTTTAGAAAAAATCAAGCGGTGATTTGACCATGAAATTTGTGTCAACACCGTGGACACAAATTTATTGTATTGAATATCATTGATTTGTAATTGTGTCCGCACTGTGGACACAATTAAGGTGTCATGCTCTTTTTCGATGTTTGCCATTTGTGTCGATGTTGGCGACACATTCATGTTTTTGGAACTACACCACAATGTAAAAATTGGACCCCCGGGTTCATAGAGTTCAAAGAACTGTTTCATTCTGTAAAGCCCTCTGCGGTTAAAACCTTTTAGGCCATGGAGATTTTCCTGAAGAAAATCTGCTAATTCGTCTACTGTTTTTTCGCCCCATGTGCCCGTTGATACTTTTTCTGAAACCAGTTTGCCCACTTTGAAGTATAGCAATATAAGCTCTTCATTAACCTTGAGAAGCGCTCTGCTTCTGGCTTCTTCAATCAACGAAACAACCTGGTTGAAATCGAATTCCGGAATATTACTATCCAATGGCATTCCATCCGGAATCTTCTTTTTATTTCTATAGTTGATCGCCTTTTTCATAGTATCTTATTGGTCAGACTCAGATCGCAAATCACATTCCTGGTAAAGCCGTATAAGCCGTTCAGCGACAGCCTCCTCCCTCAGATGGGCAATGCATGCCCTGCCGTCGGAACGGCTGCCTTCCCCTATGATCCTGACAATATGACCAGCAGCCTCTTCGGGCAAATAGCCGGTGATTGCTGAAGATTTCACACCTGACAGAAGGTGTTCTGCATCGCCTGCCGGGGTGGCGACAACCGGACAGTTGCAGGCCAGCGCCTCTTTCAGCAGGTTGCTGGAGCCTTCGAACCATGATGTGAAAAGGAGCAGATTGGCTGCGTTGAGGTAGTGCGGAACCTTTTCATGTGAAACCGGATAGGGGCAAAGCAACTCTATGTCCACTGTGCGGTTCGCTATGGCAAAGGCTTCCCTGGCAAGCGTGAAGTTTTTTCTGGGGTCTGATGGATTGCCAAGGAACAGCACAAATTGTTTTGCTGGATCCAGGCCAAGGGCGTTGCGGGCTTCCTGCATCGGAGCAGGACGGAATGTATTGAAATCCACACCATTGGGGATGATATGCCCCCGTTTTTTCAGCGGGAGGAGCTTTAATTGCCCTTCGGACTTTACAATGATATGTTTCACAAATAAGTTTAAAAGCATCCCCTGGGCAACCATAAGCAGGCTTTTTAGCCTTCTGCGGCCATCGTTCCGGAAGATTCCCGCAAAGTCGCTTCCCATATAAGAAACCACCAGCGGAACCCTGTGGTTGGCAAGACGTGCTACCCAGCCGCTGAAAGTGTAATGGGCGTGTACCAGGTCATAGCCCCCTGCCCGGATCATCCGGCGCAACGGGCGGATCTGGCTGGCATAGCCGCTGATACCCTTTCCTTCGATGATGAAAAAATCCACCTTGATACCCTGTCGGCGCAATGACTCTGCCTGGCTCACAATGAAGGGTGCAATCCTGAAATCAGGGTTGTTGCCTCCGCAAACAAAGAGCACTTTCATCTCAATCATCACTTTTATTTTGCGGATTAAACTTTTCCGGAAGGCAGTCTATGATTGACTTAACCCTTTGCTTCCAGGAATATTGCCCCAGCACTTTTTCTCTTGCAGCACCCGTAATCCTTTCAATGGTGACGGGATCGGCATCGAGAATGTGTTGCAGGGTGGCTTTGAACCCCTCCGGGCTGTCGGGTGGCGCGATGAACGCTTCCCTGCCATCTTCAGCCACTTCAAGGATTGTGGGGTACCCCGGAAACAGTGCAGGCCTGCCGGATGCCATATATTCGAAAACCTTCAGCGGAGAGCAGTAACTGATCGTGGGGACTTCCGATGACCACATAGCGAGGAGAATGTCTGCTGCACGGAGATAGAGCGGAATCTTCGGATGAGGCTGGTGCCCCTCGAAGCGCATGTTCCGGATTTCATTCTTCTCACACTCGGCCTGATAATGCAGCATATGGCCGGGTTCTCCTCCCACCATCAGGAATGTGATTTCGGGGAAGCTCACTGCCAGTTCCAGGATATACCTGATCCCCCGGTTGGCCTGAAGGTTGCCGGTGTAAACCACGATTTTCCCTTCCGGGGGAAGGTTCAGGGTTGCCCTGGCCTCCTCCCGGCTCACCCGGATATCAAACATTGAAGATGAGACCCCGTCATGAAGCACCAGGGTTTTTTCACCAGGAATCCCGGCTGCCGTCCAGAATTGATTCAGTGCCTTGCTGATCGTGATGACTTTCAGGCAATGACGATGGGCAGCGCCCCTGACTACCTGTTTCCGGAAGACATGGTCAAGTAAGCTGCTGCCAAGATGGAGCTTTGTGCTGTGGAGCTCAAGGATGACCGGAACTCCCAGCTTCAGCACCATGCGAAGGTAGCGTGGGTCCCTGACGAAGCAGAGATCCGGTTGCTCCTGGAGGACGATCCTCCTGTACCACCAGTGGTTCAAATGCCTGAAGAGTTTGCGGGGTATTTTGCGGTGCACCAGTCGGAGCTCAACCCGGGGATCGCAGCCGTAACGTTCCTGCAGCACTGCGTTGCCCGGGTACCTGGCAGGATCGTTAGAGTGCAGTACAAGCACCACCCTGTACCCTGCCTGCGCCAATGCGCTGCACATCGAAACCACCTGTACCAGGTTGGCTGCACGTGAATCAATGGCAGCATTGTGAAGGTAAAGTATGGAGGGTTCTCTGTATTTCATCCTTGCACGGGGTCAGATCAGTTTCGATGGATAAGGCACGGTGTTGTAAGTGGTGAGCAGGTCAGGCTTCAGCGACTGCCCCACGAAATAGAAGAAGGTAAAGTAGATGGTGTTGTTGGTATAGAAGGTTGGGGAATAGGTGAAATAATCGAGCAGGAAAAGCACGCCCATCATGGAAGTGCTGTTCAGGATCACTTTCCAGTAGGGGTTCAGTTCCGGATTGTGGGATGCCCTGCTCACCCTGGTGGTGTAAAACATATAGAGCCAAACAAGAAGTATTACCCCTATTGTACCGGTTGCCAGCAATGATTGGGTGAAGCCCGTATAGATCACTCCCGGCGGGCGATGGATCCCTGCAGCCTCCAGCTTGGTAATTCTTTCTGATATCACACCTACATGTTTATCGGCCCCAAAACCTGTCAGCACCGATTTTGTATCCACATCGCGCCGGATCATCAGTCCATTGCCACGGAAAAATTCATTCACAAGGATATAAGTGCCTCCGAAACGCCCACGGTAATCCTCATTCTTGGTGTCTTTGATGTTATAATAGTAAAAATAGGCGATGAGATATTGCGGGTCGTAGCTCCCCCAGATTTTTTTCTCCGGATTGAGGGTAGGGGTGAGCCTGAGGCCGAGGTAAAAGATGGCCACAATAATCAGCGGGGCTACCGGTGCCCATCGGAGTACTGAAGCAGGGATGAAACTCCCTCTTCGCTGCGACCTGAAGCGCCTCCAGAAAAGAAGGCCAAGGATGATCACCAGGTAAAAGTAAATTCCCC
>JAWOGX010000259.1:0-5394 GCA_046496455.1 Bacteroidales bacterium
ACTCTCAACTCTCAACTCTCGACTCTAAACAATATTCGCAAACCCCATAAAGGCCAGCGCCATAATCCCTGCCACCACCAGTGCGATGGGCACGCCACGCATCCCTTTCGGAACTTCCATCATGTCGAGGTGCTCGCGGATGCCGGCGAACAGCACCATGGCAAGGGCAAACCCCACGGCGTTGGAGATGGCGAACACCACTCCCTGGAGGAGGTTGAAGTCTTTGTTGATGGTGAGGATGGCAACCCCAAGCACTGCGCAGTTGGTGGTGATCAGGGGGAGGAAGATTCCAAGCGCCTGGTAGAGGCTGGGTACAGACTTCTTCAGGATGATCTCAACCATCTGCACCAATGAAGCAATCACAAGAATAAAGCTGATTGTCTGCAGGAATGCGAGATCCAGGGGAACCAGGATGTAGTGCTGAATGAGCCAGGTCACGATGGTGGCCAACGTCATGACGAAAAGCACGGCGCCACTCATCCCTGCTGCCGTGCCCACCTTGGAGGAGACCCCCAGGAAAGGGCAGATTCCCAGGAACTGGGCAAGCACGATGTTGCTGACGAAAGCCGATCCGATGAATATGATGATGTATTCCATGGAATGATCTTTTTGAGGTTATGCTTTCTTTTTGATCCTGTTGGTGATGGCAATCATGTAGCCAAGCACGATGAATGCGCCCGGTGCAAGTACGAAAACCAGCATGGTCTGAGGATTCCCCTGCCCGTCAAGCGGAAAGATCGGAACCTTGACCCCGAACAGTGATCCGGAACCCAGTAGCTCCCGGATTCCCCCAAGGATGGCCAGTGCGAATGAAAACCCGAGGCCCATGCCCACGCCGTCAACGATGGAGGAGACGATCGAATTCTTACTGGCAAATGCTTCGGCACGACCCAGTACTATGCAGTTCACGACGATCAGGGGGATGAAGAGTCCCAGCTCCTTGTGCAGCGCCGGAGCGTATCCCTTCAGCAGAAAATCGACAATCGTCACGAATGTGGCAATGATGACGATGAAGGAGGGGATGCGCACCTTGCCGGGAATGATATTTTTCACTGAGGCAATGACCAGGTTGGCCATCACCAGCACGAATGTGGTGGCAAGACCCATGCCCAGGCCATTGATCGCAGAGGTGGTCACCCCGAGGGTGGGGCAGAGCCCGAGAAGGAGCACAAGTACAGGATTGTCTTTAAGAAATCCTTTGGTGAAATTTTTCCATTGATTCATTACCTGGTCCCTCCATCTTTGATAAACTCATCGTAAGCGCGCTGCACTGCATCGGAGAATGCCCTGGAAGTGATGGTGGCAGCAGTGATGGCATCCACTTCCCCTCCGTCTTTGGTCACTTTCATGTTGAATGTCCCTGGATTTTTGTCAATGAACTGATTCGGAAACGGTGACTTTGAAGCGTCCATCTTGTCGCCTAGCCCCGGGGTTTCAAAGTGCTCCAGTACCGAAGTGTTGATGATCGTGCCATCCGGCCTGAACCCAACCATAATCCTGAACTTACCGCTGAATCCTTTGTTGGTGTATGTTTCCACGGCAGTCCCTACTGCTTCTTCACCCTTTTTGGCATAATAAAATATCAGCTTGTCCTTGTCGGTGATCTGCACCTCCTTCTTGTCCTGACTGATATCATTGTCAAACTCGGGAAGAACTACTTTCAGGGCAGACTCCAGTTTGTCCTTCTCTGCCTTGGCAATGGCATCTTTGGTCAATTCCTTGACGCCGGCCAGCGACAATCCTGCCAGCCCGGTGATGATCACCAGGGTCAGCACCATATTGGTAAATGTTGATTCTTTCTTAGCCATTGTTCACTACCTCCCCGAATCTTTTAGGTTTCATGGATCTGTTGATCAGCGGAACAAAAAGGTTCATGATCAGGATGGCAAAAGAGACCCCTTCGGGATAAGCCCCGAAGACCCTGATTACGATGGTCAGCACTCCGCATCCGATGCCAAAGATCAGCATCCCTTTACCCGACATCGGTGAGGTCACCATGTCAGTTGCCATATAGAATGCGCCAAGCATCAGGCCGCCTGTTACCAGATGGAACAGGGGGTCGACATAAATCGTTGGGTCAACCAGCCACAGAATTCCGGTGAAAACAATCACAGAACCCAGGTAGGAGACCGGGATGTGCCAGGAGATCACCCTGCGGTAAAGCATGTACAGGGCGCCGATCATCAGGGCCGCTGCGGAAATCTCCCCGATACTTCCCCCCATGTTCCCCAGAAGGAGGTCAACATACCCCGGAAGCTCTTCCATCTTGCCGCCTTTCAGCAAACCCAGCGGAGTCGGTCCAGTGATGCTGTCCAGTACTGTCTTGTCAAGGTTGTTGAAGCTGAGGAACCATCTCGATTCAATCGGTTTCGGCCACATCGTCATGTCAACCGGGAACGAGATCATCAGGAAAATACGGCCGACAATCGCAGGATTAAAGGGATTCTTACCCAGGCCGCCGAAAGACATTTTTGCCACCCCGATGGCCACCAGGGAGCCGATGACGATCATCCAGACAGGAAGGCTTGATGGGAGGTTGAATGCCAGCAAGATGCCTGTAACGATGGCAGATCCGTCAGAAATGGTTGATCTGGCTTTGAGGATGTACTTTGTGATCACCCACTCGAACAAGATACAGGCGATCACGGCCACCAGGGTTACTTTGATGGCGCCCAGGCCGAAGAACCAGAACGATACCAGCAGTGCAGGTACCATGGCGATGACCACATCGAACATGATCCCCCTTACCGTCCGGTCGGTCTGGATATGCGGTGAACCCGATAGTGTTAGTATGCTCATAGGTTATGGATTGTTAATTTTTTCTGGTTCTGATGATGTTGCCTACCTTGCTCTTGCCTACCCGGATATAGTCCAGCAACGGCCTGCCGGAGGGGCATTCCCACAGGCAGGATCCACACTCGATGCAATCCATCACATTGTCTTTCTCAGCCATGTCCCACTTTTCCAGCTTTGCCTCCTGCGCAAGAAGGTAGGGCTCCAACCCCATTGGGCAAACCGTAGTGCATTTAGCACAGCGGATGCAGTTCTGAACATCCTTGCGTAAAGACTCTCCCTGCTGCATGATCAGAATGCCTGATGTGCCCTTGGTAACCGGTGCTTCCAGCGAGTTCAGCGCTTTGCCCATCATCGGTCCGCCACTGATCACCTTGCCGGTGTCTTCCGGAAGGCCTCCGGCGTATTCAATCAGTTGCTGGATCGGGGTGCCGATCCTTACCTGCAGGTTGCATGGGGATTTGACCTTTTTCCCGGTCACAGTCACCACACGCTCAATCAACGGTTTGTTTTTCTGCACCGCCTCGTACACTGCCAGGGCAGTGCCGGCGTTGCTGACCACACAACCTACGTCAAGCGGTAGTTTGCCGGATGGCACCTCACGGTTCAGCACAGCTTTGATCAGCTGTTTCTCAGCTCCCTGTGGATATTTGACCTTAAGGGGCGCTACTGCTATGCCGGGAAATTTCTGGCACAACTGGTCCAGATGCGCAATGGCGTCCGGTTTGTTCTTTTCTATGCCGATGAATGCCTTATCCACACCCAACCCTTTCATCAGGATCTGAATGCCGATCAGCATCTCTTCCGCACGTTCCAGCATGACACGATGGTCGGCAGTGAGGTAAGGTTCGCATTCCACTCCGTTGATCAGCAATGTTTCCACTTTCCTGCCTGAAGGGATCATCAGTTTGATATGTGTCGGAAAGGTTGCACCTCCTAACCCCACAATCCCTTTCTCCTTGATCTTTTCAATGATCTCCTCCCTGCTGGATGTGATCTCCCGTTTGATATCCGGTGTAGTGTCAATCCCGTCTTCCCAAACCTCGGTCTCCTCCGCTTCAATGAAGATCATCGTCCGCCGGTACCCGCTCTGGTCGGGGTGTACGTCAATCTTGCTCACTTTGCCGGTAGCCGGGGAGTGGATGTTGGCCGAGATGAAGGCCTCCCCCCGCGCCAGCAATTGTCCGGTCCGGACCTGGTCGCCCCTGGCCACCAGAACCTTTGCCGGAGCACCCAGGTGCTGCGTGACCGGGACAAAATATTGTTTTACAGGCTCTGGCGTCACAATCGCCTTGTCGGCCGAAAGTTTGTTCTCTTCGGGATGAATGCCGCCTGTTTTAAAGGTGAAGGTTTTCAAGGTTCTTTCCTCCTGATTGTTGTTTGATAAACTGAACAGTGACAAGGTCAGGCTTCTGCTTCTGTGGCAGCAGCAGTTTCTTTCTCTTTTCTGGGCGGGAAATTGAGTTCGATGATGGCTGAGGTGGGGCATTCCGGAACACATTTCCTGCATAGCTTGCACTTGTCATCTATGATATACGCTATGTTGTTCTCCATCACTATGGCGTCGTGCGGACAGATTTTTACGCACTTGCCACATCCGATGCACGCCACAGCGCAGTTCTTGCGGGCGATGGCACCTTTCTCCTGATTGATGCAGCTCACGTAAATCCGCTTGCTTTTTTTCCCTTTTTTCCGCAATTCAATGATCATCCTCGGACACGCTTTTACACAGGCTCCGCACGCAACACACTTCTCCTCGTCAACCACGGGGAGACCGGTCTCTTCATCCATCCAGATTGCATCAAAGGTGCATGAAACCACGCAATCGCCAAGGCCAAGGCATCCGTTCGGGCAACCCGATTCTCCGGAGGAAAGGGCATGGGCAAATGCACATGTCTGGGGTCCATCGTATTGAACCTTCAGAGGGGCATTGATACGGGTGCCGGAGCAGCGTACCACAGCAATTTCCGGGTCCTTGGCCACCGCCTCGATGCCCAAAACAGGGGCAAGGGCTGCCATCATGTCATTGCCGCCCACCGGGCAGTTCAGCTCAGAAATGTCCCCCTTGTCGGCCGCCTTTACCAGCGCCTCTGCAAAAGCACGGCACCCGGCAAGACCACAGCCCCCACAGTTGGCGCCTGGCAATTGTTCCTCCACGTCGTCAATTCGCGGGTCTTCTATCACCTTGAACTTCTGCGCAACAAAAAATAAAATCACTGATGCAGCCAATCCGATGGACCCAAGGGATATCACTGCAGGTATGATCACATTGTTCACGGGTTGTCTCCTTTCATTTTTGCTTCTTGATGCGCAAAAGTAAAAAGAAACCTCAATTTTAATGATATAGGACTGCTGTCAATTAGCCTGTTAAATATCACAAAATCAATGTGATATATAATCAGTGATATTTAAGCGCTAAATGTATATTTTTCTAAATGATAGAATAACAGGCAGATGCATTTTGTTTAGACTTACTCTAAATATACGCAACACACCCCACAATCAGGGAACCTTTTCTCAGAAAACTGTATTAATGGAAAAATACCACTTATAGGTTTGGGGTTCAGGGTTCGGGGTTTGAGGTTTGGGGTTTGAGGTTTG
>JAWOGX010000031.1:0-8768 GCA_046496455.1 Bacteroidales bacterium
TTACACAAGCTTTCCGGGAGATACAGGATACGAAAACGACACGACCTGTGTAACCTATTATGGCAGGCCGGTGATTGACGCAGCGCTCACCCGTATCACATCGCCTCAGAATGGATGTGGCATTGCGCAGGACAGCGTGAGGGTAATGGTGAGGAACAAGGGGATCGTCCCTGTCAACACACCTTTTGACATTTCCTACCAGGTAGAGGGCGATACGACGGTCATCACGCAGCAGGTTTCAACCGTCGTTATTCCGGTGAACGACAGCTCGGAGGTGGTTTTCGCAACTCCTGTGAACCTATCCACCCTCAAGGATTCCATTTTCAGGTTCACAGCCTGGGTAAGTTTAGCCGGAGACCTGAACCACCTGAACGACACTACGCGGAGCGAGGCGCAGATCACCCCCAAAGCCCAGGTGCCTGCCATATCTGACACGACGATCTTTTTCGGCACGCAGATGACATTTAACCTTCAGACCAACGATTCTGTCTACTGGTACGACTCCGACACAGCAACAGCCTGGTTTTTGAAGGGAAAGACATTTACCACTCCCATCCTGTTCGACACCACCACATACTGGGCTGAGGCCATTCCGGGGCCATCCTTTGCAGCCAGCCAGTTTATCTTCACAGAGGTTTGCCAGTTCAGGTCCACCACAGGGCAACCCGCCAACGGATGGCCTACATGGCTGATTGCTGACGACTATATTGAAATATCCGGGGTTCCGGGAAGCGACCTGGGTGGTCTCACCCTGGAACAGTGGACCACTTCCATGTTGAGTTCATACACCTTTCCTCCTGGCACACTGATCAGTCCGTGGGGCACTGCCGTCATTGCTGTTGGCCAGCTAACAACCAGCACACCCAGCCCTGCAAACTACTATTACCACGGAACCGGCAGCTTTACCGGCGGTTTCTCTTCTACACAGGCCACGGGAAGGTTGTTGAAAGACACCAACGGAGTCATCATTGATGCCGTCGGATACGCCGGCTATACCTTCCTGCCGGCCTCCGGTGTTACCTCGGCCAACTGGAGCGGCACAATAGCAGGCGCCAATGCCGGGATCAGGCTGACAGGCAATTACAGCAAGAGTGCAACCGGATGGATTCAGTCTAATGGCACCTCCCGGCAGGACCCCAATGGATTCAATATTGGAATTGCCCTCCCGGGAGATCAGATCTGCCCAAGCGGAAGGGTTCCGGCAACGGTAAACATCGCAGGGATACCCCCTTATGACATCGTTGCAGAAAGTGTTACAGCCCCCTCCGGATGTGCATTGCAGATGGAACCTGTCAAAATTACCGTATTCAACAGGGGTGATGACACCCTGAAGGGGGGAATGCTTACAACCTACCGCATCAACAATGACCCCTGGCAGCCTTACGAAACCATACCTGACACCCTCGCACCGGGAGACACCATCACCTATACGTTCAGCAATCTGGCCAACCTTGCCGCCCCAATAACAAAGGACACCGTTTACCGGATCAAAGCTTTCATAAAAGCACCCCTGGATGTTTACCCCGTAAACGACACCATCATTTCAGACAGCATCGTATCCTTCAGAACCTCTCCGATGCCGGCCGTCTCACCGCAGACCACCACGATCCCCTATGGCACATCCACCGTTCTGCTGGCCTCCAGCAATTATCCCATCGAATGGTTTGCGGATGACACTGCCAGCATCCCGCTGGGCATCGGGAAAACCTTTTCAACACCACCCCTGACTGACACTACGGTTTACTGGGCAGGAACCGTTGCTTCCCTCATCCCCCCCACCATACTCAACCTGGGTACCCAAAGCTCTGTGTACACCGCAATCCATACCAGGGGCTTTTACTTCCAGGCCCCTGTCAACATGATTATTACAGAGCTCAGGGCCCCTGCGACCCTACCTGTGGGCCCACAATTCATTCAGGTGGTAAAATTCCCGTCCATCCCACTCACCTACCCCAGCGCCGGGCCCCATACCACACTCGCCTACTTTCCGAATATCCCGTTCGGCGCTGTACAGCCAACAGAAATCCATGTGCAGGCTGGGGAATATATAGGCATCATGGGTGGTACAGCACAGCTCTCTACCAATGGGACCACGACAGGGCAAATGCACAATTCCTACAATAATTCGGAAACGGTTTGGTTGAGCATTGCCGGCTACAATAACATCGCGGTCACCAGGATCGGTTATCAGAATGCCATCCTGAACGGTCCTGCGCCATCAGGCACCATTCACAGGGGAGGGGGCTCTTCCCTTGGCCGGATTGAAATGCAGTACATCGTTCCCGGCCCGGGTTGCGCAAGTGTCAGGGTGCCGGTTCATGTGAATGTGCTGGGGCAATCCGGCTGCGATATTTCAGCAGCGGGGGTTACAGGGCCCATTTCGGCTGTATTGCTCGGGGCATCAGAACAAGTGAAGGTGCGCCTGGTCAATCTCGGCTCCAGCCCGCAATCCAATTTCCAGGTGGGCTACCAGGTAGACAACAGAACACCGGTGCAGGAAATATTTACCGGCACCCTTCCTCCCAACGACACCGTGGAATACACTTTCCAGATGCCGGCAGACCTGGGTGTCCCCGGCTCAATATATACGCTTGCTTCCTGGACACACACGACTTGTGATCAGAATTCCCTCAACGATACCGCATATTCCATCGTAGAACATATACATGGGTACTGTATTTCAACTGCCAATGATACTGCATATCAGGATATTACAAGTATAAACCTGCATACCCTGAACAACCAGAGCCCTCCTGCAGGCAACACTTACACCAACTATGTCAGTGTGATCCCACCCACGGTCTTATCACCGGGGCAAACCTATCCGATGACGATCAGTTCTTCTTTTGTTGCGCCCAGCACAACCCAGAACAGTTGCCACGTCAAGGCCTGGATCGATTTCAACAGGGACGGCGTATTCGACCCGGTGACTGAACTCGTTTTGAGTCAGCCGATCCAATCGAGCCAGACCATCACATCGGGCATCACTGTACCGTGGACTGCCAAAACCGGCAATGCCCTGATGCGTGTGGTGCTGAACCAGACCACTGTACCGGCTAATGTAGAACCCTGCGGAACTTATGCATACGGTGAAACGGAGGACTACCTGGTCATGATCGCACCTGCTGTCCCAAAGGATATTGCGATCATTGCTGTCAATGAACCCGCTGATTATGTGATATCGGGAGCTCCGTTGCCCGTGCGGATCACTGTAATGAATACGGGCAGCAGTATCATTAATCCGGGAGAGTTGCTGGCATCCTACACACTCAATGGAGGCAATGCCAAGTATGCTTACTACCAGCATTCACTTGCCCCGGATTCCACAGACACAATCCTGTTGCCCGATTGGATTCCTGCCCCGGGGGAAAACACCCTGCATTTCAGCCTTGACATGAGCAGTGATTCACTGGTGTTCAACAATCAGATGGTGAAATATGTATTTGGTGAACTTCATGCCACAATTCCTTATTATGATGATTTTGAAACGGTTAACAGTTGGTACAAACCGAAAAATGTCATCAACTGGCAGTTAGGGCAGCCTTCAGGCACCACGATCAACTCGGCCTATTCCGGAACGAAAGCCTGGCATACCATCCTTGATGGTCAGGCCCCCGCCACCACAACGGACTATCTCTATTCCCCCGTCTTTGATTTCTCCCTCCTTGGCGTATCGGACGCAGTTCGGCTCAGTTTTTACCATTACCTGCACACCAATTCCTGCGACAATTACGGCCAGGTGCATTTTTCACTGGATAGCGGTCAGACCTGGAGCAATCTTGGAAACAACATTTCTTCCAGCTGGTACAACCTCTGCTCCAATGGCAATTGCGTTTTTTGCTCAAACGGTTTCTGGCAACTCAGGTACATAACATTACCACCGGCTGTTTTCAACGGAAACCCTTCGGTGCGATTCCGGTTCTATGCAAAAACCACGGGGAGCATTTATTTTAAGGGATGGGCCATTGATGATTTCAGACTTTCTTTACTCTCACCAGTTGCCATCGATGTAGGTGTCGCAGAAGTCACCCTGCCGGCCACCGACACCGTACCCGGCTCATCCCTGTATCCCACGGTGAAAATTGTAAACTACGGCACGGGCATGTATCAGAGCATACCCGTTACCTATGCCGTTGATGGCATAACTGTCGCATCGGAAACATGGACCGGGATGATCACAGGTTTTGACACCACCCATTTTACCTTCAGCACCCCTTTCACTGTCCCGTCAAACCCTTACCAGCTTTGCGCCAGCACGGCCCTGACCACCGACACTGTGTTGTTCAACGACACAAAATGCAACTACTTCAATGTTTCGCAGGTCGTCAATGACCTGAGCGTCACCCAGATTCTTTACCCGTTGGCAGATCCGTCCAACCAGATCTGCTATTACAATCCCCAGACCCAGCCCTGGTACACCTATGACGCCATCATCAGGATTGAAAACCATGGGATGTTACCCCAATCCTCCTTCCCGATCAGATACTCTTTTGATGGCGGCAACACAACCTATACAGACCAGTGGACAGGCACCCTGGCATCCGGGACCCACACAGATATCCAACTTGCCACGAAGTTTCAGCCGGTGTTCGGACCTCAGCAGTTCTGTGCCGAAACAGATTTGCCAGGCGACAATATCCCCGGCAACAACATAAGTTGCAAAACGTATATTGGCACGGAGTGCATTGGGATCGATGATCCGGACCAGGAAGGCCTTTTCCTGGGCCAGAATGTGCCAAATCCTGCCATTGATCTGACTTCCATTATGTTCTCGGTGCCTTCGGAAGGGGAGATACGGATAAAACTCATCAATATTTCAGGCCTGGTGATGTATGCTGAAACCAATTGGGTTGAACCGGGAAGTCATCATATTCCACTGGATATTTCAGCGCTCCCCAGCGGAGTCTATGTGTATTCCCTCGAATTCAAGGGACAAAGGCTGTGGAGAAAGATGATAATCACCCATTAGCTTCGTACTATTCCGGCATACTGATTTTTTATCAAAATAATAAGAAACAGGATCTTTCAGCGGTCAAACACCACCACACGATGACAAATAAATTCTTTCGCTTCCTGAATATGGTTCTCTTACTCTTCGGATTAGTGGCAACGACATCGGCGGCCACACCATCGAAGCAGCCGCATTGCGGCAACGCTATTCAATCGGGGCAGACAACTACCACATCAGCATATGCACAAAATCCCCGGAACTCATCCGCCCTGTTTCAGAACAACCCACTCTCAGGGAACTATACGATCGGTCCGGTTGGTGCAGGAAGTTTCGATTTCAACACTATTGCCGATGCCGTTAGCGCATTGCAAAACAATGGGGTTTCTGCCCACACTTTCTTCCTGATCAGTCCGGGTACCTATACAGGTCAGATAACCATTGACTCCATTCCCGGATCCGGGTCCAACGCTACAATCACTTTCCGGAGCAGCACCAGCGACAGCACCTCCGTGACAGTGGATTACGCTTCTCTTTCCAGCACCGACAA
Source organism: Bacteroidales bacterium (assembly GCA_046496455.1). Lineage (GTDB taxonomy): Bacteria > Bacteroidota > Bacteroidia > Bacteroidales > SKPS01 > SKPS01. Next base: position 5,499 of record JAWOGX010000031.1, read on the forward strand.
CTGGGTAATCAGGATTAACGGTGGCTCCCATATTACTTTCTCGCATATGACAATCCGCGCATCCGGAGTGAGTTACGGAAAGGTCTTGGAACTGACCGGCAACTCCGGCCATATTAGCGTTTCCAACTGCAGGCTTGAAACGGACAGCATCTCCTCGTCGAACGCATTCGCGTGCATATATCAAAGCAACAGCAGCGGGTTTCAGCACTTCAGCCTCACACATTGTGCACTGGCGGGTGGTTATTACTCGGTCTTCTGGAATATGAGCAGCGGCGCAACAAGGGGTAACGGTTTCATTGCCTCGGACAACACGCTGAGAGGGTACTATCTGCATGGATTTTACATTCACAGCACCGACTCCATCAGAATACTGGCAAACAACCTGAGGAACCGCCAGGTGCTGACAGGGATACAGGCCGTATACATCATCAGCACATCGGGATACGGAGAGATTTCCTCAAACGTGATAGAGACCTGGGGCCCGGGAGGGCAGCAGGGTATTTACATCCAGGACAAAGCGGCAACACCTGCCCTGCCATTGCTGATTTCCAACAACATGATTATCCAGAACGGCAGCACCATATGGTCCATGTACGGGATATACCTGATAGGTTCGGAATATGTGGATGTCTACTACAACAGTGTCAGGGTGAACAGCAGTTCCGCCACCAACGGCAGGGCATTCATGCAGACCACTTCGGGGAACATCAAAGTAATCAACAATATATTCACAAACTACAACGGTGGCTATGCCTACTATGTGAACACCCCAACCGGAATTCTGGAAAGCAACAACAATTGCCTATACACAACCGGGGCCAACCTTGCGTATTGGGGAGGTACTAACCGCACCACGCTGGCAGCGCTGATGGCAGCCAGCCAGAAAGATTCGGCTTCCTTGAACCAACCACCCCCGTTTGTCTCTTCCAGCGATCTCCATCTGACAAGCACTGCCTTGTCGGGATACGGTAAGTCACTGGCAGCAGTCCAGACCGATATTCACGGAACACAGCGCACCCCATTTCCCACCATTGGTGCACACGAAGTGCCCCTGATCCAGTATGATGCCCTGGTTACAGAGATCATCTCCCCGGGCCTTCAGACCCTTGCCGGCATGTTATACCCGGTTGAAGTACGGATAAAAAACGATGGTTACGACACCATCCATTCTGTCGTCATTCAGTACCGTGTGAACGGAGGGCAAATCCAGTCAGGCACTTACAACGCCACCTTGCTCCCCAAACAGTCGTCCACAGTGCAGTTACCGGATATGGTTTCCCCTTCCGGCCCGTATATCCTGTCGGTATGGACAGTGCTGGCAGGGGACACAAACTTCCATAACGACACCCTGCATCGATCCATTTTCGGCAAATCCCAGCTGGATATGTCAGCCTTGAAGGTCTTTGGCCCGGTGGAGGGTTGCAGGCAAGGCCCAGACACCATCCATCTGCTGATCAAAAACACCGGCATCCAGACCGTGAACGCCCCCGGGTCACCCGCTCTTATCCTGGGATACAGGATAATCGGTTTGCCGGCAATATTTTCGGGGACCCTCACCCAGCCTATACCCCCCGGAGACTCCATCCTGTACACATTCCCTTCCCCTTACAGCTTTATAAACCATTTCAGCGACAGCACCTATACCCTGTCGGCCTGGGTAAGCCTTGCGGGAGATATAATCACCAGTAACGACACAGCACACATTGATATCTTTGTTTCAAGAACTCCCCTGCCTCCGGTTGTCGCACCGGTGACCATTCCATACAGCACCCAGGTAACCCTGACAGCCCAGAGCCAGGACAGTATCCAGTGGTACACATCCGTTACTGCTACAGTTCCGGTTGCCACCGGAACCGCATTCACAACGCCGGTTTTGATTCAGGATACGGTTTTCTGGGCAGAAAGCAGAAGCCCGGAACTTCAGCCTGTGGCAAATATTGCCCCCGACGCAGCTGCTTCGCACTCATCCGGTGGCACATCAGGTTTCGGCGCTCAGAATTACAATGACGGAAACATTTCACCGGATCCCAATCTCTCATGGGGTTGGGTGTCAACCAATGGATGGATAGAGTTTACATGGCCCCAGGAAATGACCTTCAGTGCAGTGAAATTCTTCAAAGGCAATCGCCCGATGACCTCTTGCACCCTTCAATATTACGCCAACGGTGGTTATGTGGATTTTTACAACTATTACGGGACATCCCTGACAGACTCTGTGGTATTCCTGTCCATTGCAACCAGCAAACTCAGAATTTTCAGCATCAGTGGGGCCGTTAATCCAAATTTTCGTGAGATACAGGTTTTCGAACCGAAACGCAGCGGTTGCCAGGGTCCACGCGTTCCGGTACAGGTCTCCGTCCTGAATCCCACTTTGTGTGATGTGGGAGTTACCCGGATACTATCCCCTTCCTCCGGCGTCTTCCTCAGCCATGCAGAAGAAATCACCATCCGGGTCCGGAACACCGGTACTTCAGGACAATCTGGCATCCCGGTCAACCTGCAGATCGATAGTCTCCCGGTGATTACAGAAATTATCTCCACCATTATACCGGCCGGTAATGAAACAGACTACACCTTCTCTGCGAAAATCGACCTCTCTGATACAGGCAATACTTATCTGATCAGAGCCTGGACATCATTGTCATGCGATACCGTCCCCCAGAATGACACCATCCGTTCAGAGGCCACACACATCCCGTCAACGTATTGCATTTCCACAGCACAGGTGAATTATTACGGAGAGATCACCCATGTATCGATTGGGTCTCTGAACAATACCACACCAGGATATGGGGCCATGTATTCCGATTTCACGGATACGGTTCCCCCACCGATCCTCACACCAGGCATACCCTACACGACGAATATCCTGACCGGGGTCAGTTTCTATGGAAACCCCGGAATAAACTACCGCATGAAAGGGTGGATTGATTTCAACAGGGATGGCATATTGGATCCGCAGGGGGAAATGGTCTTTTCCGGTGCAGCCACTAATCTTGACACCTTATACATGCCGGTTTCCATCCCTGTGTCTGCCTCCCCGGGCCCCACACTGATGCGGATCACCATGCAGCAAACAACCGTGGATTCGACTGTAACGCCCTGCAACACCTACAATACCGGAGAAACTGAGGATTATCTTGTCATCATTGCAAAAAAGGCCGGTATTGATGCAGCAGTGATTGAAACCATACACGCAACGGCCACACAGAACCCAACCACCCCGCTGTGGCTGAAGTTTATGAACTGCGGTACTGAACCAATCAACCC